>JAOPYU010000170.1 GCA_025964455.1 Thermoleophilia bacterium
GCCGTCGACGCGTCCGGCGCAGCCCGTGGCCCCGGCACGCGCAGCCGCCCCGGCCGCGGCCGCGGCCGCGCCCGCACCCGTCCAGACCCTCCGCGTCGGCTCGCGCGGCCCGGCCGTCACGGCCCTCAAGGCCGAGCTGCGATCCCAGAAGTACGCGATCGACGGGGGCGACACCTACACCCAGTCGACCCGCGACGCGGTCATGGCGTTCCAGAAGATCAACGGCCTGGATCGCGACGGCATCGCCGGGCCGCAGACCCAGCGGGCACTCGCCGCGGGGGATCCGAAGCGACCGCAGCTGGGTCGCGGTACAGCCAACCGCGTCGATGTGGACCTCGGGACCCAAACACTGACGGTCGTGCGCGGTGGCGAGATCGCTTACATCGTGAACGCGACATCAGGCAACCCGAACCTGCGCGACGGACAAGGGATCGCGACGCCCTCGGGGACCTTCAACGTGCAACGCAAGATCGCCGGGACACGCCACGCGCCGCTCGGCGACCTGTACTACCCGTCCTACTTCAGGGGAGGCGTCGCAGTGCACGGCTCCAACACGATCGTGGCGCAGCGCGACAGCCACGGATGCGTGCGGATCCCGCGGCACCTGGAGCAGCGCGTCTACGAGGACATGCCTGTCGGATCGCAGGTCGTCGTCCACGCGTGAGCACGCCGTCGCGGGCCTGTCAGGCAGCGCGCGCGGCCGGTTCGAAGGTGACGCCGACCAACGAATCCACGAGCAGCTCGCACGCGGCCAGGTTGGTGTCGCGGTCGGCACGCTCCGCCACCACGGCGAGGTTGTCGGCGGCGACGCGGGTGCGGTCGAGCGCGAGTGCGTCGCGGATGCCTGCGGCGATCGATGGCGGGTCGATCTGGACCAGGGCTCCAGTCGCGCGGTCGTTGGTCCACGGCCGGTTGGCGGGGATGTCACTCAGCACCGGGACTGCGCCGAGCGCGAGCGCCTCGAGCAGCGCGAGGGACACGCCGTCGCTCTCGGACACGCTCACGTAGGCGTCCGATGCGCCGACGAACCGTTCGACCTCCGCCGGCGAGACCGATCCGTGGAAGCTGCAGCTCTCGGCGATGCCGAGCCGTGCGGCCCGCGCCTCGAGACGTGCACGCTCGGGCCCGTCGCCGAGCAGGTCCAGGCGCAGGTCCATGCCGTCCTCGACGAGCAGCGCGACCGCATCGAGCAGTGCATCGATGCGATAGAGCTCGAGCAGTGCGCGGGCGCTGACCAGCCGGACGGGGCCACCGGCCTCGCGCTCGGCGAGGTGGCGGGCACCGGCGACCGACAGCCGCCGCGTCTCGACGCCGTACTGGAACACGGCGACGCCGCCGCGGGGCGCGGGCTGAGGCGCGAGCAGCTCGAGCGCTGCGTCACGCATCGGCTCACCGGGGACCGTGATGAGCTGCGCGGCACGCAGGACGCGACGCACGAGACGACGCATGAGCGGGTTTCGCGGGGCGATCAGCACGTCGTCGCCGTGGGCCGTGACCACGAGCGGGAGCGCGCGACGATCGGTGGCCAGCGCCAGCAGTCCGTAGGACGTCAGCCAGTGCGCGTGCAGCACCTCCGGCGCGATCGATCGCACGACGCGGCGCGCACGCAGCAGCTTGGACAGGTACCCGAGCTTGCCGCCGCGCGGCTGACCGAGCTCGTGCACCGTGTAGCGCAGCGGCAGCGGTGCGCCGTCCACGTCGAGGTCACGTGCGTCGGCTCCGCCACACGTGACGACGTGCACCTCGTGCCCGCGCTCGGCGAACCAGCCCGCCCAGCGGCGGGTGTGGATCGATCCGTGCCAGGCGAGGTAGCAGATCCGCACGTCAGGCGGCCTTCCTGCGCGGCTTCACGATGCGGAACCCGACCTTGCGCGCGACGGCGGTCGCGCGGGTCATCGGCCGGGCGAGCGCGGCCTCCCAGCGATCGGACGTCGCGAGCAGCTCGTCGACCTGCTCACCCTCGGGGGCGATGCGCGCGAGCGCACGGAGCATGTCGACGTGGAGGCGGTGGTAGAACGGGCTGGCGACGTTGGCGATCGGATGCGGATAGCGGTCGTACGTGGACCAGCCACGGCCGGTCTCGTACTCGGCCAGGTCGCCGACGAGGGAGGCGACACCCGCCGCATAGGCGGCAGCGGCCTCCGCGCGGAAGTCGACATCGAGGTACTCGTCGGGCGAGTGCGCGACGTCGTAGAGCCCGAACAGCGCCCAGATCCAGCCGTTGAGCACGTGCGGTCGTGGCTCGGCCGGGTACTCCTCGAGGATGGGGCCGTGCTTGCCACAGCTGATCAGCCCGTGCTTCGCGTGGATCAGGCTGTCGGTGGCGCGCTCGGCGTCAGCGGGCAGGTCGTGGCGGGAGAGCAGGCTCGCGCCGAGGCCCTGTGCCATGGCCGAGTGCCAGCCGCCAGCGATGGCATATGTGTGCGGCATCGGCTGGTGGTGGGTGAAGCGGCCGTGCCCGTCCATGTCGACCGCGGCCCAGTCGGCGACGAGGCGCGCGAGGCGCGACCAGCCGGCGCGGTCCGGATCCTGCGGGTCGACGCTGCGCTGCCAGGCACCGAGGCCGAGCTGCAGGATCGACACCGGCATCGAGTACTCGCGACGTGCCACGAGCAGGTCGAGCCAGGCCTCGGCCTCCTCCGGGGTGCCGTAGGAGCCGGCCACGCCGCGCAGGTCCATGTGGTAGCCGCTCATCACGGCGCCCGGGGCGAAATCACCCATGGGCTGGTGGCGGGCGTCGTCGTTGCGCGGAAGCACCGGGTCCTGCCCGGGGTTCGGTTCGTGCTGGGTCATGCTGCCTCCCGTACCTGCTCGCGTGAGCTTGAGCGCTCGGCTCGGGTCCCGCGTCGCGCTGTTCCGGCGCTCGCGGCGAGCACCTCGTCGTAGATCGATTCGATGCGTCGGACCATGCCGTCGAACGAGTAACGCTCGAGCACGCGCTCGTGGCCCGCGGCGCCGAGCGCCAGGCGCGCGGGCTCGTCGTCCATGAGGGTGGCGATCGCCGCGGCGAGCGCGGTCGGATCGGCCGTGGGCACGAGCGAGCCGGCTCCCCCCTCGAGCAGCAGCGGCAGGCCGCCAACCGTCGTGGCGACGAGCGGGACACCCGCCGCCATCGATTCGAGCGCGGCGAGGGGCAGGCCCTCCCAGTGCGAGCAGATGACACCGACGTCGAACGCACTCGCGAGGGTCGCGGCGTCGCGGCGTTCGCCGGCCCACGTCACCCGGCCATCGATGCCGAGGCGCCCGGCGAGCAGCTGGAGCTCCTCCTGCCGGGGGCCGTCGCCGACGATGCAGGCGCGGACCGGTCGACCGGCGCGTGCGAGCTGCGCGACCGCTTCGAGCAGGACCTCGTGCGCCTTCTCGGGCCGCAGTCGACCGACGATGCCGATGGTGAAGGAGCCGTCCACGAGGCCGAGCTCGGCGCGGGCGGCGCCTCGCGGCCAGGACGCATCGGGTCGCACGCCATTGGGGACGACCTCGATGAGCGAGGCGGGCACCCCGCACGCGCGCTCGATGTCAGCCACGCTCTCGGAGACGCAGAGCACGCGCTTGGCACGCCGCGCAATCCACTGCCTGTCGATCATGCGCCGCGAGCGGGAGGGTTGGTCGCTGAAGTTGTGCTCGTGCACGACGAGCGGAACCCGCGCGGTGCGCGCGAGCAGCGCGCCCCATGCGTTGGATCCGAACTTGTGGGAGTGGAGCAGGTCGGCGTGGTCGCGGAGGTGGCGGTGCGCCGCGCGCCACGGAGCGAAGTCCAGGACGTCGGTCCGCTGCAGCATGGTGAATGGCACGTTCGCACGCTCGAGCAGGTCGCGGAGCGGTCCGTCGCCGCGGGTCACGAGCACGTGGGGCTCGAACCGGGTGCGGTCGATACCACATGCGACCTCGACGGCGACACGCTCGGCGCCCCCGGCCATGAGGGAATCGACCATGGTCGTGATGCGCACGGGGCGGTGGGGATCTCGGGGTGTCACGAGGCGACCTCCATCCGTCCGGGGACGCGCCCGGCGTCGGTCGGCGCGCTGGCGTCGAGGCGACTCGGGCGCAGCTCCGCGTAGGCATCGGCCATGTCGCGCGCCCAGCGCCGCATGGAGTGGCGTTCGACGACGTGTGCACGATTGGCGGCACCGAGCGTGGGCCACGTGGCGCGGCGGGCGACGAGCT
>JAOPYU010000102.1 GCA_025964455.1 Thermoleophilia bacterium
CGTCGACGACCGCATCGGCGCATTCATCGCCCTCGAGGCCGCACGCCGCGCCGCCGGCAGCGACGTCGAGGTCGTGGCGCTCTGCTCCACGCGCGAGGAGATCGGCTGCGTCGGCGCGATGCCCGGAACCTACGGCGTCGACCCGGACGAAGCGATCGCGATCGACGTCACCTGGACGAGCGACGTGCCCGGCGACCACGCCGAGGACACGCTCGTCGGCAAGGGACCCTCCGTCACGTTCGGAGCAGCGACGCGTGCCCGTATCGGGCGCGAGCTCGTGGAGATCGCCGAAGCCGCCGGCATCGACATCCAGCTCTCCGCAGCAGGGCGCTACACGGCAACCGACGCCGACACCATCGTGCGTGCCGGCCGCGGCGTGCCCGTCGGTGTGGTGAGCGTTCCGACGCGTTACCTGCACTCGCCGGGTGAGCTGTTCGCCCTCGAGGACGCCGAAGCGTCGATCGACCTGCTCACGCGCTGGGCCACGCGCGAGCGCTGAGACCACGCGGCCGCGGACCCGGCCTACCGGGGCCGGATCGCGAAAGTGGTGCGACATGCGCCCGGCGGGTCGGGGAGACTTTCCCGCATGCAGCTCGCTCCCCTCGCCGCCAGCGCGGCCACGATCCGTCCCGCAAGCCCCCTCCTCAGCGTCGATTCGGCCGCTGGCGAGGCGATCCGTGCCGCGCAGCCGGTCTCGCAGGGGGGTGACCTCGACAAGTACTACGCCACGGCGCAGGGCAAGCAGGGCGCCGAGCTCGTCAAGGCGCTCCACTTCATCGTCCGCACCGGTCACGTCGACCGTGGCTACGGCCAGGCACGCAACGAGCTGTTCGGCCAGGTCGACGACCTCGACGGCGACAACCAGGTCGAGGACCTGTTCACCGGCGAGAAGCGTGGCCCGATCACCGACAAGGGCAACGCCTACGAGAAGGGCTTCAACACGGAGCACACGTGGCCGCAGTCCAAGGGCGCCACGGGCATCGCCCAGAGCGACCTGCACCACCTCCGTGCCGCGGACGTCCGCACCAACGAGAAGCGTGGCCACCATCCCTACGGCGACGTCTCCAAGATCGAGTGGTCGATCGGCGAAGGCGTGAACCAGGCTGCGCTCGGCGTGGACGCCCTCGGCGAGACCGTGTTCGAGCCGCGCGAGTCGGTCAAGGGTGACATCGCCCGAGGCCTGCTCTACTTCTACACGCGCTACGCCATGTCGCGCACGAGCGACTTCACGCTCGAGAACTTCAAGCACGAGCTGCCGACGCTGCTGCGCTGGAACGCGCAGGATCCGGTCACGGCCGACGAGCGCCTCCGCAACGACGCGGTGCAGGCTGCGCAGGGCAACCGCAATCCCTACATCGACCACCCGGAGTTCATCGACGCGATCGGCTTCTCCAAGCTGAACCTCGACACCATCCGCGGCTGATGGTGCTCAGGCGGCGGGCGGCGCTCGGCGCGGCCCTGGTTGCCTGTGCGCTGGTCATCGGCGCGATCATCACCCAGGTCGGCACGTTCGGGCTCGAGCTCGACCTGCTGCGGGCCGCCGCGCACTGGCGGGGCGGCGCGAGCGGTGAGTTCTTCAGGGGGGTGAGCTACCTCGGGTACTTCCCGCCGCTCGCGGCGATCACGGCGGTCACGTGCGTGTTGCTCGCGATCACGCTGCGACGGATCGGCGGCGCCATCGTGCTGGCTGCCACCATGCTCGCGGTGCTGCTGGGCAACTGGGGCATCAAGCAGGCGTTCGCCCGCGCGCGACCGGACGACGGGCTGCGCGAGGCGATCGCCGGCTACTCCATGCCGAGCGGGCACGCCTCGGCGACGGCCGCCTTCGCCACCTCCGTGGTGCTCGCGCTCCACGGCCATCCGCGGGCGCAGCGCATCGTCGGGCTGGCGCTCGGCGCGTTCGCGCTGCTCACGTCCATCTCACGGGTGGTGCTCGGCGTGCACTTCCCGACCGACGTCACGGCGGGTGCGCTCTTCGGCGTCGGCGCGGCGCTGCTGCTCGATGCCGCGGCCCGGGTCCGCGCTCGACCTGCTCGCTAGACTCGGGGTATGTGTGGTCGCTACCAGCTCGCGCTCCCAGGGCGCACCCTCGCGAACCTGCTCGATGCGGAGCTGGCGGCCGCCGGCGTGCAGCCGACCTGGAACGCCGCGCCCACCCAGATCCTGCCCGTGCTCGGCCTCGGCTCCGACGGACGCCGGATCCTGCAGGGCGCCGAGTGGGGGCTCGTGCCCACCTGGGCCCGCCGCCCGGGGTCGCCGCAGCGCCCGCTCATCAACGCGCGCGCCGAGACCGTGGCGGAGAAGCCGGCGTTCCGCAGCGCCGTCCGCAAGGGGCGGGTGCTCGTCCCGGTCACGGGCTTTTACGAGTGGCAGGGTGACGCGGGCGCGAAGGTGCCGCACGCGATCCGCGTGAAGGGCGCGGCGATCGACGAGCTGACAGGCACGCGGCTCGATCGCCAGGCGACCATCGCAGAGACCGCGGAGCCATTCTTCATCGCGGGGTTCGCGGAGGAGTGGACGACGCCGGACAACGTCCCCGGGCTGACGTTCTCGATCATCACGACCACGCCGAACGAGCTGTGCTCGTCGATCCACGACCGGATGCCCGCGATCCTCGAGGGCGATGACGCGCAGGCCTGGCTCGAGGCGCCGCCGGAGGAGACCCAGCTGCTGCTCGACCTGCTCGGGCCGTTCGATGCGGACCGCATGGAGGCGTGGCCGGTGTCGCGAGCCGTCAACACGGCCGTGGCTGACGGGCCCGAGCTCGTGCGGCTGGCAGAGCCGGACATCACCACGCTCTTCTAGCGGGGCTGGCCCCACCGACTCATCGAGGCCACCGTCGGGGGCTGGTCCGTCGGTGGCCTCGGTGATTGATTCCGGTGTTGCGAGAAGGGCGCCATGGAGGGTTGGTGCCTACGTCAGTGCTCGGCCGCGCGGACTGCCCACCTGACGCGTGTGCGGTGCGAATGCGTCGCCCGACCCATGCGATACCCGCGATCTGGAGGATCCGCTAGGAATCCCCGCCCTTGAGTATCGAGGCGTCGGTCGGGAATTCGTCCTCGCCCGGATAGGCGTCGTCCCCACCGCCGGTCGGTGGCGTCGGGGTGGTCGGTGGCGTCGGGGCGGTCGGCGGAGTCGGCGCCGTAGGTGGAGTCGGTCCGGTCGGCGGTCCCGTAGGCAGGCCGGTAGGCGGAGCTGTCGGGGGCACCGAGCCACCACCGGTCGGCGAACCAGTCGCCGCGCCGAGCAGCGACTGCAGGATCCTCGTGCCCTCGAGCAGGTCGCGCGTGGCACCCGGGATGTCGACACCGTCGAACCGCCCGTCGGGGCTCGGCTTCTTGGCCAGCTGCCAGTTGGCGTCCTCGAGATACGCGTCGGCCCGCCGCAGGTCGCTCAGCACGTCCTGGGGGTTCTGGAGCGCGAGTTGCTCCTCGATCCGCTTCTGCGCGGCCATGTCCGTCTTGTAGATGCGGATGCGCAGGTCCTTGGTGGATTCGGACCCGTCGTCGCTCGGCGGCACCTGCTGCAGCATCTCGGCGGCGCGCGATGCGAGCCGCGTCGCCTCGGTGAGGTCATCGACGAGCCCGGGCGCACCATTGGTGATCGGCGGACGCGACGGGATCACGGGGACGTCCGGGGTGCCGGGCGCCGGCACGTCCGCCCCTGGAAGCGGTCCCGGGGGCAGCGCGCCGGGCGGGCCGACCGGCGCGCCGACGCCTGGAGCGGCACCCGCCTCCGGCACGGTCGGGGGGAGTGCCAGCGGCACCTGCGTCACGGGAACGATGCGTGAAATGGAGGTCATGGTGTCCCTCCTTCCCGGCCTGGGTCCGGCTCGGGACGGCGTTCCCGGCGGACAGGGACGTGTGGGCCACGACACGAGCCCACACCGGACGGTCGGACCATCTGCGACTCGAACCGTTCCTTGGGTGGCCACTAACATGGCTGGAACCCAGCGCGCGATGCGCCGCCACCACACGAGGAATCGCCCCGTCATGCAGATCGTCCACAACTCGACCGCCTACGAGCTCGCCAACCGCTTCGCTACGCAGGCGCTGGCGCACGCGCAGGCAGTCTCGGATGGTGCCGCCTCGGGCGTGCCGCTCGCCGAGCTGGCACCGAGGGTCGCACAGGCGTCGCAGGCAGCGCGCGACGCCGCGTATTCGCTCAAGTTCGTACACGAGACGATGACCGCTGGCGCCTGGATGCCAGCTGGTCTCGACGGGGTCCAGGAGGGCGTGCGCATGCTGCACGCCGTGGGCATCCGGATCGGCGATGCCGGCCAGGAGGCCGACGCGCGCAACTACCTGTGCCAGGCGATCCGCGGGCTCGGAGCGGGCGTGCGTGAGACCACAGGTGCGCTCGATCGGGCCAAGGCGGAGGAAGCTGGCGCTGCCAACGCGGTCGCAGCGCTCAATGCTGCGGTCGCGGCGGGCCGCTGACGCCGGCGCGGACGGTTCCCCGTCCCGAAGGGGAAAACCCCCGCACGAGGCAGGGGCTCCAGAGGTTCCGGGACAGGGATTCGAACCCCAACTTTCCGCTCCAGAGGCGGACGTCCTACCGTTAGACGATCCCGGATCGCATTGCCCGAACCCTACCCGCTCGCCCGGGGGCGTGCAAGCAGCCGAGCCCGTCTCGGCGAGAGGTGCCGCACGGCGCCGGCCCGGTCGGCACAATTCCCTCGACGCGACGATCCCGGACGCGTCGACACCGATGGAGGATGGCGTCGTGGACTTTCGAGGCAGCATCGTGAGCGCCCGCTCGCAGACGATCTCGGCGATCAACCAGCTGGGTCGCTACGACCACGCGCAGCCCGCCACCGCTCCGGCCAATCGGGCCGTCCTGGAAGCGGCGCGCCGCTGGATCTCGCCGGGCGCCACCACGGCCGGGGCCGCCGCGCTCGACGCCGCACGCTGGGAGTGCTGGGTCGGCGTGCGCCAGATCCGCGACACGGGCACCGCGCTCGAGCTGCTCGATCGCGCGTGGTGGAGCCTCGGCAGCCGCACCGGCGCGCCCGACGTCGAGGGCGCTCGCCGCACCCTCTACGACGCGGTTGCCTACCTCGACCGCGCTGCCGTCGGCAGCAGGTGGTCGCGGGCGGTCATCGCGGCCTAGAAGTCGCTCTCGGAGGGATTGCCGTTGTCGGTCGAGTTGCCGCTGTTCTGCTCTCGCTGGCGCTCAGCCTCTCGCGCGCGCTCGGCCTCGCGCTGACGCTCGGCCTCACGCTGTCGCTCGGCCTCGTTCGCACGGTCGGCCTCTCGCTGACGTTCGGCCTCGCGAGCTCGCTCCGCTTCGCGCTGTCGCTCGAGTTCGCGCTGTCGCTCGGCTTCGCGCTGGCGCTCGAGTTCGCGCTGGCGCTCGAGCTCCCGCTCGCGCTCGCGTTCGGCGCGCAGGCTGTTGGTGCGCCCCCAGTCGATGCTGCGGCTCTCCTGGACCACGCCGCTGTCGCGGAGCACGCCGCCGCCGCGGCCGTCGAGGATCGCCTGGGTCTGGGAGTACTCCATGTGCCAGATCGTCTCGCCGGACTCCTCGCGGTAGGTGTCCCAGTCGCGATGCTCGCGGCGCAGGATGCCGTCGACCGCACCCATCTCGCGGTCCCACGCCGCTCCGCCGCCACCGCGACCGAGCTCGTACAGGTGGGTGTCCGTCCCGTCCGTGGCCTTGCCGGCGATCACCGCGTAGCCCGGCATGCGGCCTGAGTACACGGCGTCGACGATGTTCCCCGAGCGGATGGCCGAGTTGCCGCCGTCGCCGTCGTAGGACTGTACGAGCCGGATCGGCGCGCCGGGCGCGCTGCCCCCGAGCGACCGGCCGATCGGCTCGTTCGTCCCGAAGGGTGTCAGGCGCTCGCTGAAGGCGAACGAGGTGCCGGAGGCCTGCACGAGCTTGGGCCCGACCTGCATGTCGACGTTCGCCTGGGGCGAGAGCGTCGGCCCGACGGCGATGCCGCGGGGGTTGGCGCCGGACGGCAGCCCGTCGAGCTTGAAGGTGTAGGCCTTGCCGCCCGCGCCGGTCACGACGAACTGGGCGCCGCCGGGGTTCGCGGCATGCGCTGCGACGCCAGCTGCGTGCGAGTTGTCGAAGCCGCCGGCCTCGAGGGTCTGCTCGCCGATACGCACGGGCGAAGCGGCGGTGCCACCGACGCGCAGGCCCGTGAGCTCCTTGGGCGCGAGCTTGGCGACGTCGAAGGTTGCGGACTTCCCGGTGCTGGAGAGCGGATCGCCGAACGTCTTGAAGCCTGAGAGCGTGCCGACGTCCTGCAGCTGCACCGCGTCGAGCTGCTTGAGGTGGGCGCCCTTGGCGGTGGTCGTGGCGAGATCGCCGCCGTCCACCTTGAACGCCCAGGTGCGACCGCCCACCGTCACGAGCGCGCTCTGGTCGACACCCTTCTGGTACAGCTCGCGCGTTGCGATGGCAGCGCTGTCGTAGCCCTTCGCGTCGCCGATCGGCGCGCCGAGCTTGAGCTCGCGGCCCGTGGCATCGATGCCGAGGCGCGTGCCCGTCAGTGCCGAACCCGGCCCGACGTTCGGATCGATGCGGATGGCGTCGAGGTCGACCCCGCTGCCGTCGGCCAGGCCGCGGTTGGCGAAGACCGCCTGACCTTCCCCGGCGTCACCAGTGCGCTCGAGCAGGTCACCATGGCGTGACACGAACGAGTCGATCGTCAGGTCGCCGTCGACGGCGGGCAGCTTCGGAGATGCGGAGGAGTGTGCGTCGAGGTCCATCTTGTCGGCGTCGATCGCGGCGTAGGAGCCGTCGATCGCCTTGACGATGGTCGCGTCACGACCGAGCGTCGCGACCTGGCGCCGCACATCGTCCGCCGTGTCACCCGATGCGATGGCGGCCTCCGTGCGGGGCTTCACCATGGCCGCTCCGCCGAAGCCGAGCAGGCCGGCGCCGGCGACGGCGCCGCCGAGGATGAGCGGCGTGCGCATCGAGTTGACCGCGCCCCCCGCGTTGCCGCGCATGAGCGAGTAGATGCCGAGCGCTGCGCCACCGGCGAGTGCGACGCCGCTCGCGATGCGGATCCCCAGCTTCACGCCGCTGCGGTCGTCGACCACGAGCGTGCCACCTGACGGCGCTGCAGGCGCGCTGTCAGTGGGCTCCGGATCGGCGCTCGGCGCGGCGTTTGCGCCGGCGAACTGCATGCGCACGGGTGCGGCATCGATACGAGTCATGTGTCCCTGTCCCTTGTCCCCGAGGAGG
>JAOPYU010000178.1 GCA_025964455.1 Thermoleophilia bacterium
GGGTCGAGCACGTTGAAGCGCAGGCCGAGCGAGCGGACGAGCGCCTGGGACGCGTGGTAGTTCGAGACGCGAGCACCCGGGACTTCGGTGCGCAGCCGTCGCGTCAGCTCGAGGACCGAGGATCGAAGCCCGAGCATGTGCACGGTCGCGAGCGCCGCCTCGTTGGAGGTGATGGCGGCGGTGGCCGCGAACTTCCCGCCGCGGGCCGGAATCCAGCCGTAGGCCACGGCGCGCGCACCGGCCGATCCGGCCGTCGCGTCGGCCAGGGCGGGCGCCGGCTCGGTGCGGGTCATGAGCGTACGACGTGCGGCATCCCGCGCCGCCTCGTCGCGCGCGGCGAGCTCGTCCTCGGTGAGCCCCGTGGCGTCGTCGTGCCCATCCCCGTCGTCGTCGCTGAACTGCGTGGACTGGGTGAACCGCTGGCTGTCGTCGCCGCCATCGACGAGGCGCGCTTCCTCGATCTTGAGCAGCGCGGTCAGGAACTGCCCGCGCGTGATCGGCGCCTGGGGACCCCGCGCCACGAGCGCTGCCGGCAGCGTCCCGCTGGAGCGACTCCACGCGCGCGCGCTGGCGGACCAGCCCCAGGGGCCGGGCGCCGCAGCGGCGGAAGCGCACGTCAGGGCGAGCAGGCAGCCGGCGACGACCATCGCCCACGCGCCCGCTCGAACTCCCGCCAGATGCCGCACATTCCGCATGGGACGGTGTGTCGTCGGGCTCAGCCCGCGGCTTGAGCGACTCGGGCGAACCCGAACATTTCGCTCACAGTGGGCTCAGCCGACCGCGTCGTCGATGGCCGTTGCGATCTCCGCGTCCTTGGCGAGGTCCTGCACCTGCAGCACCTCGGTCGCGTTGAGGGTCATGTCGCCGTCGCCACCGAGCACCTCGCCGATCGGGACGAGGTCGGTGGACGCCTTCGCAGCGGCTCCGTCCTTGGCGGCCGCCTCGGTGCGACGCAGGAAGAACGCGTCGCGCAGGTCGAGCCAGTCCCCGTTGCCGGCGCGCAGGTCACCGAAATACACGCTGCCGTCGGTGAGGTACACCGCCTGGAGCCGATCCTCGCGGATGCCGTCGAGCAGCTCGTCGGCACCCCCGCCGTTGCCGCCGCGCGTGAGCAGCACCAGCACGATCACCAACAGCGGCAGCGCCACGATCGCGCCGAGCACGCCGAGCACGAAGGCCGTGCTCCGAGGCTGCGAGGTGGTGGGCTCGAGGGTGCTGTCAGCTGGGGATTCCGGTGCCTCGCTCATGCGGGTTAACCTAGCACCCGGTCCGGCCACCGCCTCCGAACCGATACTCGGGCGGGGGGAATCACGATGGAGCAGATCCGAGGGTCGATGGCGGCCGTCGCCGCGCATCGCGGCTGGCACGCCGACGGGGCCGAGAAGAACAGCATCGCGGGCCTCGAGCGCGCGGTCCGTGGCGGCGTCGACAGCATCGAGAACGATATCCGTCGCCTCGGCGACGGCACCATCATCGTGCACCACGACGCGACCCTTGCCGGTGTCCCGCTCGAGCAGCTGGATCGCTCGGTCCTCGCGCACCATCCCCACATCCCCACGCTCGACCAGTGGGCCAAGCGCGCCGGCGAGCTCGGCGCGACCGGGCTGATCGAATTCAAGGACGGCGGCTACGAGCGCGAGGCGATGGCCACGCTGCGCCGCCACATGCCCGACTCCCGGCTGCAGCTGATGAGCTTCCACGCGGACGTCGTCGCCAAGCTGCGCGAGCTCGCGCCCGAGGGGCCCGTCGGCCTGCTGTCACGCGACCCCGCAACGAGCGCGGACGAGCTGGTCCGCAACGCGCGAGCGGCCGGTGCCAGTTTCCTGGGCCTCAACATCAGCCAGGCATCGGAGCCCGTGCTGCGTGCAGCTGACGGGGCGGGGCTCGGCGTCGCGGTGTGGACGGTCGACCGCAGCGAGGACATCGCCCGGCTGCTCGCCGATCGTCGCGTCAACACGGTGATCACCGACGCACCGCGGCTTGCTCTGGACCTGCGTGGCGCACTGCACGGCGCGACCCAGTCATCGCTGGGCGTGCGACTGCTCCGGGCTGCCACGCTCGCGCGCTAGGCGTCAACCGGTGAGGGCCCGTCCCGCGTCGAAGCGGGGCTCCATGCGCCACTGCGAATCGAGCGGGGAGCTTCCCTGGAGCGCAGCGAGCTGCGCGCCGATCCCAGTGTCGGCATTCACACCCTTCATGAGCGATCCGGTGCCGAGCGGGTTGGCCCCGAGCAGGTTCGACCCGTTGGCCATGAGGCCCGCGCCGCCGAGCGCGGTGAGGCCGGTTCGCTGGCCCATCGAGAGCGTGCCGACGTCCTTGCGACCGCTCATGTACGCCGCGAGCATGCCGGTGAGCAACATGTCGTAGGCGCTCACGGCGACACGTGACCAGTCGCCGTCGTTGCGTTTGGTCGCAACGGCGTGCGTCTCGCCGAGCAGCTGCGCGCCCGCCGAGGCGGCGCTGAGCGCGAGGAATCCCTTGCCGAGGCTGCCCTTCGCGAAGTTGACGCCGGCGATCCACGACAGGTTCGATGCGAGGCCGCCCCAGATGCGCGCCTGCATCAGGCCCTTGTTGACGAGGTTCTGCTTGTCGTCGGTGCGGACCGTCTCGGCGTTCGCCATGTCGGGCGCGCCGGTGGTCTGGTCGAGCGGCACCTTCATCTCGCGCTCGATGTACTGGCCCTTGTGCCCCTCGAAACGCACGACGAGCTTGCCGGCGTCGTCCCAGTCGATCGCGTTCACCGCACCCGCGCCGTGGCGCGTGAAGACGATCGAGCGATCGGTGTCCTTGTTGATGCCCTGGCCGGGCGAGTCGATCCGCTGCTCCTCGTTGCGGTCGACCTTGGGCACGGTCGCGTTCGTGATCTCGCGCCCGCCCTCGTCCCAGGTACCGTGGATCTTGTTGGCGATCCGGGTGGTCTCCCTGGTCTTCGGATCGGTGGCCTGGTCGGCCTGCTCGACATCGGTCTCGCGGCGCACGAGCTTGCCAGCCGCGTAGGTGCCGACGGTCTTCTCGCTCGTGGTGGCCGTGCCTTCCTTGCTCGCGCTCTCGACGGTCTCCCCCACCTGGACGCCCTGAGCGTCATGGGATGCGAGCACGACCTCGCGCTGGCTGTCGCCGTTGGCGAGATTGAGCTGCTGGGTCGTGCGACGCGAGAACGAGCCGTCCGGGCTCAGGTCGATGAGGATCTCGAGCGACAGCGTGCTGCCCGCCTGGTCGCGCTGCTCGGCGCTGTGGCGGTACTGCGGGTGCCCCGAGACCGGGTCCTGCTGCAGCTTGAAGACGCGACCCTGCGCATCCGTCAGCGTCTGTGGCAGGGCGTTGGGCTCCGCATCGCCGTCCGCGGGCGCGACGGCTTCGAGGCCGCCGATCGGCGTCGGATCGTCCACGCGTGCGCGCGCTGAGGTGTTGTGTGCCGCGAGTGCACGCGACAACAGAGCTGTAGCTCCGACTGACATGACCGTCCCCGTCCTGCCTATTACCGTCCCACCGTCGTATCGAAGGTCACGGGCGCGACGTTGCAGGGATTCTCAGCGCCACTCCTGTCCCATGATCCAGACCTCGCTCTGGCGGACCTGTTCGGTCATGCGGGCGAGCTCGGCGTCGGAGAGGTCGTCGAAGTCGTAGGCCTCGCGCAGGAGCGCGGGGAGCTCGGCGCGGTAGTCGTGCCCGTGCGATCCGAACTGGCCGATCACCTCCTTGTTGGCCGAGGCCACTGCCATCTTGGCGGTCGAGAGGAAGGTGAGCAGCGGCTTCCAGCGCTCCTCCGGGCCGACGCCGACCGGGTTCGGCCCGTTCGCGGGGAGCCACCGGGGGCGCTTCCAGATGAGCTGGAGATCGGCGCGGTGCACGGGATCGTCGTTGTGGGACAGGTCCCACGCGCGCGCGGTGCGGCGTGCGCTCGGATCCATGGACCCCAGCTCGTCGATGCTCGCGATCGCCTGCAGCCCGCCGGCACCGAGGTGGTCGGTGCTGAATCGGCTGAATCCCGGGATCCCGACCCACGCGACGCGGTCGACGCCGAGGTTGTCGAGCGGATCCACGTGCCGGGAGCCCGAGCGCTTGGCTGTCTGCTTGGCGGCGCCCTCGAGCGCGCCCTGGCTTGCCCAGCCCCCGAGGCTCTCGCCGTACAGCAGCACCCGCGGCCCGCCGCCGCTCGGGTGCTCGCGGTCGATGCGGTCGCGGATGCGCGTCAGCAGCGCGCCCACCATGTCGCGCGCATCGTCGACCTTGCCGATCGAGAGGATCGACGGGGCGGTGCCGTACTGGATGCCGACGCTCGCGACGTCGCCACGCGCCATGCGCTCCACGAGCTCGAGCGTGACGGGATTGATGTGCCCGCCGCCCGTCGGCACGCCGACGAAGATGTTGGCGCGAGCGAAGGCGCCCTGGCGCTCGAGCTCCTGCATCGCCAGCTCCACGCGACCCTCCATGGTCGGGGCGCTCGTGAGCGACGCGTAGACGCGGACCGGGCGCATCGGCAGGTCCCGTGGCACCGGCAGCACAAAGCGCGACGGCGCCTCGCCGCGCCCGGCGACGGGCAGCAGCGTCCCGGCATCCTGCGGGGTGCTGGCGTCGGTGTGCGGCAGGCTGCCGGGCGCGCCCGGCAGGATCCGCGGCCGTGTTGGATCGAGGGCCATCCCCCGTGCCTCGCGCCGCTGCACCGGGCAGGCACGGCTCCACGAGCCCGGTGGCCGCACCTGACGCGCGGCGTGCCCTCGAGCGGCCGGTCATGGGAGCGGTGGGATTCGAACCCACGACCAAGGGCTTAAAAGGCCCCTGCGCTACCGCTGCGCCACACTCCCGTAGCGGCATCCTAGCGGTCCGGGTGCGGCGGCGAGATCGCCCGTGGAGTCGACAAATTGCCCGCTTTGATCGATAGATGGGAAGGAGCGCCCATACACGCGCGCGACACGAGACATGGCGATCCATCCCGGACATCACCAGCGCGGCCAGCAGGTCACGCCCTTGCCACGACGCCCGCGCGAGCGGGTGGCCGGCGGCGTGTTCCAGGCCACGACCCGCGTGCTTGGCTTCCGACCCTCGATGATCCCCGACCACATGCGGCGCCAGCTGCGCGTGATCGGCGTGAGCGACGAGCAGGTGCAGCGCGTGCTGCCCTCGCTCCGTTCGCTCGCTGCGTGGCCCTACGCGTGGGAGAACGAGGGCGATCGTCGCGCCGCCCAAGGCGACTGGCAGGCCGCCTTCAGCGCGTACTACGTCGCGCAGCGCATCCTGCTCGCCCCGTCACCGCTCAAGACGCGCCTGTACCGGCTCAGCGTCGATGCGTACGCACGCATCGAGCAGCCGGCGCTCGAGCGATTCAGCGTCACCAACGCGCTCGGCGACCGCATCAGCGGCTACCTGCAGCTGCCCGAGCAGCGACGTGGTGCCGGGCCGGTCCCGTGCGTGCTCGTGCTGCCGGGCATCACCGGCACGAAGGAGGAGCTGCACGAGTTCGTGCTGCCGCTCCTGCGACGCGGCATCGCCGTGGCACGCATCGACCATCCGGTCTACGGCGAGACCGAGGGCATCCTCGAGATGACGAGCGTGCCCAATCCGCGCCTCGTGCTCGAGCACCTCGCCAGTGACGAGCGGCTCGACGCCGACGGCCTGCACATCTACGCGATGAGCCTCGGCGCCAACTTCGCGCTGCGCTCCGCGCTCGGTTCGGCCGCGAAGAGCCTGTCGCTCATCTGCCCGCCGTTCCGGCCGAGCGAGTATTTCCGCGAGCTGCCCACGCTCAACCTGACGGCGCTCCAGCACATGACGCGGCTCGAGGACATCGAGGACCTGCTCGCCTTCGTCGCGGAGAACGATCTGACCGAGGTCGCGCCGCAACTGACGATGCCGATCCGGATCTTCCACGGCGGGCGCGACCGGACCATTCCGATCGCCGATGCCCACGCGCTCGTCGCCGCCGCTGGTGGACCGACCGCGCTGACCGTCTACGAGCGCGACCACCACAACTGCCTCGAGCACCTCGACGAGATCACCGCGCACGTGCTCGAGTTCGTGCGCGACCCGCACGGCACCTGTGAGCGCCTCGCAGCCGTCGAGTGCGTCGACACCGCAGCGACGGTCCAGCTCACCGATGAGGACGCCGTCCGAGCTGCCGCGGGCGTGGAGCCGCACCGCATGCGAGCGCGCCTCCCCTTCCACCTGCGCAGCTTCCGCCCCCGCGCGACCTGACCCACTGATTTTGGTGACGTTGACCGCACCACGGCCGGCCAACGTCACCGGATCCGGGTGGGAAGCCGTGAGTCAGGCGGTGGCGCCCGTGGAGGAACCCACGAGGTGGCGCGTGGAATCGAGCGCGTGCTCCAGGTCGCGCAGCAGGTCGTCGACGTGCTCGATGCCCACGGAGATGCGCACCAGCTCGGCCGGCACCTCGAGGTCGGATCCCGCCACGCTCTGGTGGGTCATCAGGCCCGGTAGTTCGATCAGGCTCTCCACGCCGCCGAGGCTCTCGGCGAGGGTGAACAGCTCCGTCGCCGCGCACAACTGGCGGGCGCGCTCCTGGTCGCCGGCAGGACGGAAGCTGATCATCCCGCCCCCGGCGCGCATCTGGCGCTGCACGATCGCGTGGTCCGGGTGCGATTCAAGACCCGGGTAGAGCACCTGCTCGACATCGTCGCGCTGCTCGAGCATCTGCGCGATCGCCAGTGCGTTCTCGCAGTGTCGGTCCATGCGGACGTGGAGCGTCTTGAGCCCGCGCGTGACGAGCCAGCAGTCCATCGGACCCGGCACCGCACCCACCGCGTTCTGCAGGAAGCGCAGCTCGTCCGCGAG
>JAOPYU010000184.1 GCA_025964455.1 Thermoleophilia bacterium
GCGCGCATCGCCGGATCGGTCGTCAACTCCTCGGCGGTGGAGACGGCGCGCCGCACATCGCCCCAGTAGCGGTCGGCGCGGAGTGCGGCGTAGGTCACCGCGGCCTGCACCGGCTCCTCACTGCTCAGCGCGAGCGCGTCGTCGACCACCGAGCGCATCGCACCGAGGTCGCGGTCGCCGGCGAGCGCACCCGCGATCGCAGCGGCACGGACTGCGTCGCCGCCGGGAAGCCGTTCGCTGTCGCGCAGCACGCGCGCCATGTCGCGCACGCCGAGGTCGCCCTCGAGCGCCCCCATCGCGAGCGCCGACTGCAGCAGCGGATCGGAGCTGAGCTCGGCGGCGTTGCTCGCCGCGGAGGAGGCCTCAGGCCAGCCGACGCCTCCGAGCAGCTGCCCGGCGGCGATCCCGCTCTGCACGGCGACGTCCGCCGTCAGGTCGGTGGCGTTGTCGTGCGCTGAGCGCATCTCGACGTAGCCGGCGGGGCCGGCGAATCCGGCGCGCCGCGTGACGCCATCGGGCATGGCGCGCGGGGGAGGGGCAAGCTGCATGGAGCGATCGTAGGACGCGCCCGAGGCCGCGCGCGAGGGCCTCGGGGCTGGATGGCCGCCGGGGCGCGTCGATGACCCCTTCAGACCGCGATCAGACCATGTTGACGAAATGCAATAACTATAGTGCAATGAACGTATGGCTCGAATCACGACAGCTCGAACGGTCCTCGTCACCCTTGCGGTGCTCGCTTCCACGTTGTTCGCCGCGGCTCCTGCCAACGCCAACTACGTGAACGGCGGCGCACTCGGTTGCGGTGGCTACAACGCCGGTGGCCGCGACGCAGCAGGCAACACGTACATGGCCTGCAACGTGTCATCCATCCGCATCCTGCGCCCGGACGGATCGGTGCTGCGGACCGCAACCTCGAACGTGAGCATCCACGCCATCGCGCCATCGCCCGACGGTGCGTACGTCTACGCCATCGGCGGCAGCGGCGCCATGCGACTTGCTCGCGGCGCCGACGGCAACTACCGCCGCGACGGCTTCACCTTCCGAGCTCCCACGCACTACGCGGCCAAGGGATGGCGCGTCTGCGGTTGGGGCATCGCCACCGACGCCTACGGCAAGATCTACATCTCCAACGGTGGCTGGTGCGAGGGCAACCCCAACGAGATCCTCAAGTACGCGCCCGACGGCACGCTGATCACGCGCTTCGGCGACTTCGGCATTGCCACGAAGTGGATGCCCTGCGGCGGCACCAACTGCGTCGAGTGGAACCGCAAGGGTTCGGTGCCCGGCCAGTTCCAGCCGAACATGTCGATCGCAGTCACCGCCGACGGCAACCGCGTGTGGGTCGCCGACCAGAACAACCAGCGCATCCAGGTGTTCGCCCGGACCGAGGACACGATCAACTACGCCTTCGAGCGCATGTGGAGCGGTGAAGGCACCCGCTACGACGGCCAGGCCGGCGCGATCTACGGCGTGGCGCTCGACCCATGGGGCTACGGCTACGTCTCCCTGACCACCGCCCGCGTGATCTACCGGGTCAACCCGGACCTCTCGACTCCGGTGCTCGTCGCCGACTGGTCGTCCCAGGGCAACCGCCCGCACACGATCGCGGTCGACGGCCGGGGCAGCGTGCTCGTCGGCGAGTGGGGCGTGCGCTTCGACCGCACCTCCGCCGCGCCAGGCCCGTACCCGGCGCTCCCGAAGGAGCCCAAGCCGGATGTCGAAGCGCCCGTCGTGCGATCCGTCACGGCTCCCTCGGAGACGACCGACCCGAGCGTGCAGGTCACGGTCGTCGCCACCGACGATATCGGCGTCACCCAGATGCGCATCGCCGACGAGAGCGGCGACCCGGGCCCCTGGCGCACCTTCGAGCCGAGCTTCATCCAGCCCCTGAGCGGCGGTATCGGAACCAAGCTGATCTACGTACAGGTCCGAGACAAGTGGGGCCGGGAGTCCGATTTCCAGCGGACCTCCGTCGCCCGTCGCCCGATCCCCGACCTCGCTGATCCCGTCGTGACGCTACAGGCGCCGAGCACCTCCACGACCTCCGCGATCACCATCGCCATCGACGCGAGCGACGACCTCGGCGTCACCCACATCCGCTTCGCCACGGAGGAGGGCACGTTCTCGGAGTGGCAGCCGTGGAGCTCGGGCTCGCGCTCGGTGCCGCACACGCTCACCGCCGGCCTCGGGACCCGCATGGTGGTCGTCCAGGTCCGCGACGCCGCCTACAAGGTCTCCAACGCCGCCCAGGCGACCGTCCTCGTGGCCCTCCCGCCCAAGCCGGAGCCCACGCCCGACCCGCACGTGCCCGTCGGTGGCTCGAGCACGATCGCCGGCGGCGGCTCCACCGACCGCATCGCCCCCCGCATCACGCTCGTCAAGCTCCCGGTCCGCAGCTGCACCCAGCGCATCCTCGTGCGCCTCGCGACGCAGGACAACCTCGGCGCCACGCAGATCCGATTCGCCAACGAGAACGGCCGATTCGGCGCCTGGCGCCCCTACAAGGGCCGCATGGTGCACGTGCTGAGCCGGGGCGCGACGCGCAAGGTGGTCTACGTGCAGGTCCGCGACGCCGCCGGCAACACGTCCAGCACGATCACCCGCAAGCTGCTCGTGGTGCGCTGCCGCTGACGCGACACGCCCGTCGATGCGCCGAATCCGGCGGGAACGGGTAGGTCCAACAGGCATGGCGGACCAGCCCCTCGACCTCTCGTCCTTCCACGACCGGCTCCAGCGCGTCGATCCCTACCGACTCAACGGTCGGGTCGTCCAGGTCATCGGGCTCGTCATCGAATCCCAGGGGCCGGAAGCGCAGGTGGGCGAGCTGTGCCACGTGCACGTCACGCGCCACGACGAACCCGTCGCGGCCGAGGTCGTCGGCTTCCGCGAGGGGCGTACGCTGCTCATGCCGCTCGGCGAGATGCGCGGCATCGCGCCCGGCAACGAAGTCGTGGCTACCGGCTATCCGGTGCGCGTCGGCGTGGGGGAGGAGCTCCTCGGCCGCGTCGTGGATGCCACGGGAGCGCCGATCGACGGCAAGGGTCCGATCGATGCCGAGGCGCGCGTCTCGCTGCACGCATTGCCACCCCCGCCGATGGGGCGTCGACGCATCGACAGCCAGCTCGACCTCGGCGTGCGCGCCATGGATTCGCTCATCCCGTGTGGGCAGGGCCAGCGCCTCGGCGTGTTCGCCGGCTCGGGCGTCGGCAAGAGCTCATTGATGGGGATGATCGCGCGCTCCACGACCGCGGATGTCAATGTCATCGCGCTCGTCGGTGAGCGCGGGCGCGAGGTGCGCGAATTCATCGAGCGTGACCTCGGCGAGGAGGGCATGCGACGCAGCGTGGTCGTGGTGGCATCCTCCAACGAGAGCGCCGTGATGCGCATCGGCGCCGCCTTCGCCGCCACGTCCATCGCCGAGCACTTCCGCGACCGCGGCAAAAACGTGCTGCTCATGATGGACAGCGTGACCCGTTTCGCGATGGCACAGCGCGAGATCGGCCTCGCCATCGGCGAGCCGCCTGCGACCCGCGGCTTCACACCGAGCGTGTTCGCGCTCCTGCCGCGCCTGCTCGAGCGCGCCGGCACTGCCGACGTCGGATCGATCACGGGCCTCTACACGGTGTTGGTCGAGGGCGACGACATGAACGAGCCGATCGCTGACGCCGTCCGCGGCATCCTCGACGGGCACGTCGTGCTCTCGCGCGACCTGGCACACAAGAACCACTATCCGGCGATCGACGTGCTCCAGTCGATCTCGCGTCTGCAGTCGGAGCTGCTGACACCCGAGCAGGTGCGCGCCGCGGGGCTCGTGCGCGAGACGCTCGCGACCTACCGCGAGCGCGAGGACCTGGTCTCGATCGGCGCCTACGCCATCGGGTCGGATCCCAAGCTCGACTACGCGATCGCCAAGAAGCCCGACATCGATCGCTTCCTGCAGCAGCGCATGGACGAGCACACCACGGCGCCCGAGGCCCGTGCGCAGCTGGAGCTGCTCGTGGGCGACGCTCCGCCCGTGTTCTAGCTCTACGCCTCAGTGATCCCGAGCGAGACGCGCTCACGCCAGCGCTGCATGTACGCGCCACGCAGTCCGATCGCGTCGACCAGCGACTGGTCGATGCCCGACGCCTCGATCGCACGTGCCTGCATCGCAGGGTTGAGCGTGGAGACGTTGACGCCCTGGATCGACCCGATGCCGTCCGCGAAGCCGGAGCCCGAACCGAGGCGTGCGTTGCGGCTGGCGGTCAGCAGGTCGATGCGCGTGGAGCGACCGGTCTCGACGATCTCGCGACCGTCCATGCCGAGCTGTGCTCGCGTGGAGCTGATGCCCGACGTGACCTGCTGGCTGCCGAGCCGGCCGCCACGTTCGACGATCGATGCCTGCTGGGCGTATCTCTTGAGCTGCGGGTTGTCGAACACGGGACGTGCGCCAGCCGCCGAGCGATCGAGTTCGTCGAGCACCGACGCCAGCGGTCGACCGCCCTCGATCTCCTCGAGCACGGCGCGTCGCAGCGGTTCGTGGATCAGGACCGAATCCCCGGCACCGTGACGCAGCGCCGTGGCGCTGGCGAGCAGCTCGGCCTGGTCGAGGTGACCGCGTGCGACCGACGTCAGTCGGCCACCCGACCCGACCCGGTTGACGATCGGCAACGCCACCTGCAGGTAGTCGCTGGTACCGATGCCGCCGGTGAACCGCGCACCCAGCTGTGCGTCATGGATCGACTGGAGGCCGGCCTGGTGCATGGCGCCGGATTCGAAGGACGCCGCGGTCGCGCGAAGCGCCCGCACGTTGCGCGCCCCGTCGCGGAAGGCGAGTGCACCCAGGACACCTGCGCCCAGCACCCCGGCACCGATCAGCCATGGCGCGAGGTTGGGACCATCGCCGTCCGGGTCGGGCGGCGTGTGGTCGGGCGGCGTCTGACCCGGCGGCAGCTGGCCGGTCGGCGGCTTCGTCGGCGGATGCTGTGGCAGCTGCGGATCCGTGCCGGGTTCCTGCCCTGGCGGCGGCACCTGCGGCGGCCACTGCCCGCCGGGCGGCGGCGTCGGGCCATCGCCCGGACCCGGTCCCGGGATGCCGGGGATGCCCGGGGTGCCCGGCACCGGCGAACCTTGACCGGGCGACCCCGGAACCTGCCCGACCTGCGTGCCCGGAAGCCAGGCGTCATTGGCGTGGCTCAACGCGAGCTCGCGGGTGAGCGCCGCATGGGCCGACTGCAGGTCCGCCTCCGTGAGGCCTGCCTGCCGCGCGAACTCGAGCTGTGCGTCGATCTGTTCGGGCTGGTAGCCGAGCTGCCAGAGCACCGTCCCGAGCCTGTTGGCCCAGGCAGCGGTGAGCTCGCCGCGCGCGGGCACGAGCGACGGCTCGACCTCGACCGACTCGAGCTCACCCGCGCCGTCGACCGGCGAGAGCGGGACCTGCTGGACCGGAGACTGCGCGCTCGGAGCGCCGGGAGAAGTGGTGGTGGTGGGTGACGTCATCGTGATGCTCCTATGCGGCGTTCAGGTTGCCGACGACCTGGCCGGAGCGCGGGTCGTAGACGTTGCCCGTTGCCGGGTCGGCCTGCAGGCCGGTTGCGGGATCCACGTAGCGGCCGGTCGCGGGATCGACGTAGACGCCGCTCGCACCCGCGCCGGCGGGCTGCGCCTGGCCCAGCGCCTGACCCTGGCCCTGCACGCGCAGGCCCTGGGGCTGCGCCGCAACCTGCGGCTGGCCAGCCGCGGGCGCGCCGCCGCCTGCTGTCTGTTGCTCGGCATAGAGGCGCTCGAGGTCGGCCTGCTCCTGGTCGGCGACCTTCGCCTGCGCCGCCTCCTTGGCCTGGATCTCGTCGCGCTCCTTCAGGTAGTCCCATCCGGGCTGCATCTGCTTGCCGGTCAGGCCGAGCGCCGCGCCACCGATGATCGGCGTCGCCACGAACCCTGCGCCGCGTCGCGCCACGTCGCCGGCATGGGCGACCGCGCGGTAGCCCTGGCTTCCGCCACGCTCGACCATGTTCGAGACCCGCGACGCCATGCGGTTGGAGCTGCCGAGCTGCATGAGCGTGCGGAACCGGCTGCCGTTGGCAACGCCCAGCTTCTGTGCCCACTCCGACGTCTTGGTCAGCGTCTCGATGCGCTGGACCTCGTCGACCATGTTGACGCCGGTCAGCCGCCCCGTGATCGCGGGGTTCTGGATGAGCTGGTTGGCCGCCTGCGCACGTGTCAGTGCCTGCGCCGCGGTCCCGGGGTTGGCCATCACGTTCGCGGCCTTCACCGTACCGAGCCCCTGCGCCAGGCCGCCGGTCGAGCCGAAGTTCACCGACTTGCCGAGCGAGAACACGTTCGGGTTGTTGGTCGAGGCGATCGTGTTCGTGTTCTTGAACGGGTTCATCGTCCAGTTGCCGCTGCCGCGCCCGATGCGCGCACCGTCGACCGCCTTGCCGACCGAGCCCTGGAGGAATCCGTAGCGCGTGCCGTCGCGCAGCACGTCCTGTGCACGGAAGGCGTAGCCGCCGCCGGTGCCGCTCGTGCGACCCACCGAGGCCATCGCCTCCTGGAGCGAGCGACCCTGCTTGAGCTCCGTGAGCACGCCGGCCTTGACCGCCTTGTCGACGACCGCGCCGCCGCCTTCCACGGCCTTGGTCGCCGCCATGCCGGCCGCGAGCTGCATGCCCTGCGTGTAGCCGCGGCCCACTGCCGACAGCCGGCCAGCCTCGCCGAACCGGTTGATGAGCGGGACGGCGCTCTTGAGGTAATCCGTGAAGCGGAGGCCCTGCTCGAACTTGGTGACCAGGCCCGCAGCCTCGATCGCCTGGAACGACCCGGTGCTGAGCGAGGACGCCGAGCCCATCGCCTTGACGCTCGCCGCCAGGCCCATCGACGCCTTGGAGCCGGCGTTCGCCGCCTGCATGGTCGCCGTTGCCGCACGGCTCGCCGCCGACAGCCCCTGCACGCCGGCCACTGCACTTCGCACGGCGGTGAATCCCGCGAATCCGGAGGCCACCGCGCCGATGATGTTGAGCGGGTTGGAGCGGTCGATCTTCTCGCCCGTCACCCAGTCCTTGCCGGTCAGGTACTGCACGGCGTAGACGCCCGGGATCAGGTTGAGCGCGAAGCTGCCGACGCGCTGCCAGCCGCTCACGTGGGAGGACTTCACCTGCTCGACGAGCTTGTCGAAGTCCTTGCCCGACTTGCCCTCCAGCATGATGCCCCACTTCTCTTCCGAGGTGGCCTTGGCATCCTGGAGCCGCTCGAGGCGGCCGTCGCGCGAGTAGGTCATCTTGGTCTCGAGCAGCTTGTCGTACTGCTGCTTGAGTGCGTCAGCCGGCGCGCCTGACTTCTTCAGCTGCTCGAGCATCTCCTTGGGGACGTCGAGCGCCTGGAACTTGTTCTCCCAGTCGCTGTTCCACGCCGGCTTGCTCGCCTGCATCTGGCGGTACGCCTCCTGCAGCTGCGCCTCGCTCAGGCCGGTGCCCGCGAGCTGCTGGAGGACCTGCTCCTTGTCCTTGGCCGGCGTCTTGAGCTCGTCCATGAGCGTGCCGAACTTCTCCTTCCACTCGGCGTCGTACGCGCCGACGGAGGATTCCATCTGCTTGAGCGCCTCGGTGAGCTGCGCCTCGCTCGTGGGCTGGCCCTGCACGCCCGAGAGCTGCGCATCGACCTCGGCGGAGGAGAGCCCCATCCGCGTCATCACGTCACGGAACTTCTGCTCCCACTGCTTGTTCCAGGCGCTGCCGCCGGCGGGCTGGCCGTCACCGATCCCGCCGCCGATGTCGACCGGGAGCGGACCGTCCGCGGAGGAGACGCTGCCTGCGTCCGCGTTCGGGATCGGACCCTGCACCGCGCTCGGGTCGAGGACGTCGACCTGTGACAGCTGCCCGGCGATGCTCGCGAGCGTCGCCTCGTCGAAGCCGCCGCTGCGCAGGTACTCCATGTCGGCCGGTGCGAGGTGGAGTGCCTGGAAGCGCTGCTCCCACTGCGGGCTCCACGCGCTGCCCTGGACGCCGCTCGACGCGCCCACGCTCGGGTACGTCGGATCCGGCGCGACGTCGCCACCGACGCCGGCGGGCTCGGGCGAATCGGACATCGCCGCGTAGGCATCGGTGGACGCCTGCTCGGGCGTGTAGGGCGTGCCGCTCGCCACGGGGCCGCCACCGCTCACGGCGAGGCCATTGGGCGCCACGGACATCACGTTGCGCTGGCCGTCGGCGGGCGCGCCACCGCCGGCGACATCCCCGGGACCAGCAGACGCGCCCCGCGAGGCATCGCGCACGGAGGAGGGGGACGCTGCGTGGTGGCATCCACCACCCGGGCGTGCGGGGGCGGGCTCGGGCTGCACGACCGGCGCGGCCTCACGCTCTGCGACGGCGTCGGCTTCCGGCGCACCATGCGAGCCGCGAGCGGCCGTGATCGCAGTGGCGAGCCGCGCGGACGCGGAATTGGTCGACGGTGCAGCGGATGTTCCGCTCATGGCGTTTCCCCCCAAGCAAGTCGTCTCGCGCACCCCGTCGGCGAACGGGTGGATGGTGCACGTGACAGGCGGCTGGCATGCCGCCTTAGCTCGGTTGTACGACGGGCCGGCTCCTGCGTACTAGGAGGAACTACCTAGGTTAGGCAGCCGGACCGCTGGCGGGCTGACTTCGTGCAGCACGTGTTTGCAATGCGTCCCGCTCGCTCCGGGCCGTTCAAGCAGGCAAAAGCACCTTCCGATGCGCGTTCGGAGATGAAACGCTTCGCATTCAGGTTGGAGAGTGTCCGCAGGCTGCGGTTGCAGCAGGAGCAGGCCGTGCAGGCCGAGCTCGCCCGCGTCATGCGGGAACGCAACGTCGTCCTCGAACAGCTCGACGCGTCACGCACCGCTGAAGCGGAGCTGTACGAGTACCTGCGCTCACCCGAGCGAACCGCGTCCGAGATGGCGCACGTCGCGCGATACGGCACCTGGCACCGACAGCAGATCTTCAACCTCGGCGTGCGGCTCCGCCAGTTCGACAAGGGTGTCGAGCTCGTCCGCGTGCGCCTCACCGATGCACGTGCCCGCCGCGAAGCCCTCGATCGGCTGCGCGAACAGGAGCACGTCGCCTGGGAGCGTGAGATCCGCCGCGAGGAGCAGGCAGAGCTCGACGACATCGCGTCCATCCGCGCCGCCAACCAGCGCAACGCGGCGGCTGCGCTGCGCCGCAGTGCAGAGCTGGGGGTGACCGCGTGAGCTACGCAGACGCCATCTCCCGTGTCACCGAGCTGCGCGACCGCCTGGGCCTGCCCGCGCGCGTCAGCAAGGTCGGCAACGGCAACTTCGACGAGGTGCTCGCCACCGCGAAGAGCCGCTTCACCGATGGTCCCACGCGCATCGTCGACTACTCCGACAGTGTGACGCCGGGCCAGCGCGGCACGTCGCCGAACACGCCCGCGCCGGGCATCGTCTCCCGCATGCGCGCAACCGGCGGGAGTGCCAGCGCCGTCGTCTCCACGCCCGGATTCGACACCCCGGCCAAGGTGGACGGCTGGTCGCCGCAGCTCAAGCAGATGGTCGATGCCGCCTCGCAGCGCTTCGGTGTCCCGCGCGAACTGCTGATCGGAGTCTCGCGCGCCGAGAGCGCGTTCCGCTCCGATGCCGGCTCCCCCGCGGGTGCACGTGGGCTCATGCAGCTCATGCCCGCGACCGCTCGTGGCCTCGGGGTCACCGAGATCACGGATCCCTGGCAGAACCTCGCCGGGGGCGCGAAGTACCTGCGCCAGCTGATGGATCGCTTCGACGGCGACGTGAAGAAGGTCCTCGCCGGCTACAACGCAGGCCCCGGTGCGGTCGAACGATTTGGCGGTGTCCCGCCCTACGCGGAGACGCAGACGTACGTTGCACGCGTGCTCGATTACGCGGGCGAACTTGGCTGGAAGCCATGACCGACGATGTAACCAACAAGCGATTCGATGGCATGACGCCGTCGACGACGACCACGGAAGGGAGGTGACACGCATGATCAACTCGGCACTCTCGAACACGCTCAACGTGAGCGAGCTCGTACCCAAGGCAGAGACGAAGCTCCATTCCTCCGGTACGGGCGAAGGCGCCTTCGGCGAAGCACTCGCCGGTGCACACTCGGTACATGATCGACGCGAGTCACAGGCAGCACCGCACTCGAGGCGTGAATGGGCTCGCGGCGACCACGCTGCCGAGCGCACGCGCGGCACCGAACGTGCTGCAGAGGTTCGCAGTGATCGAGCGACGCGCTCGACGGGTGATGACACGCACGCAGCGGATGCCGACGGGACCGACGCCACCGCGGCTGTCGACACCGACGCGCACGCGGATGCGTCCATCTCCGGAGACGACACGACCGGCTCGATCGACCACGACACGGATGCTGCGAGCGAGACCGCCACTGCTGCCGCAGTCGAGGTCGACGCCGAGGCCGGCACGTCCACAACGGCCACGGCCACTGCAGGGGCGACCATCGCGGTCGCCGCGGCACCGGTCCTGACCGACCTCGACGCGATCGTCCTGCCGACGATCGGCACCACCACATCGGTCGCGACCGATGCGGTCGACGCGGCCATGCGCCTCGCGATCGATGCGGACGCGACCGTCAGTACCACTGCAGCGACGGGTGCCACCACGGCGACCGTCGCGGCCACGACCACCGCGACCACGGATGCCGCACCTGCCACGCAGGCTGCGACGATCGAGGTCGATGCCACGCTCGCGACGAGCGTGACGCCGGGTGCGGAGGATGCAGCAGCTGGTGACGTGGAGGCGGGCCCGACGCGCCCGACCACGTCCACGCCGGCCGCCACGTCTGGACCTTCCCCGGCGACCAACGGTGAGCTCGCGATCGATGCAGGCGCCGCCCTCGATGCAACGAGCACGGTCTCGACCCGCCAGGTCGCGATGAGTGCCAGCACCGAGGTCGCCGCAGGCGTCACCACCGACGCCGACGCACAGCTCGTGCAGGCGGCTGCGGTCTCCATTGCAGGCGACACCGAAGCTGTTCCGGCAACGTCGGCGACGACGACGACCACCACGGTCGCCGCCTCCGCCACCGCGACCGCTACGGCAGCTGCCGCGGCGGGCGAGGATGCGGCAGCACCGGCGGATGTCGCAGTCACGGTCGACGCAGACGCGACCGAGGCGAACACCGGCCAGGGCAACCGCCCTGCCACGGTGACGCCCGGCCCGTCCGCGAACGCCGCGGCGCAGGCGCAGGTCGCTGCGCAGGCGGGGGCAGCTCATGCCGCCGAGGCCGGACCTGACGAGGCAGCGGACACCGCCGCCCCGACAGGCAAGGCCGAACCGCTGCCCACGCAGGCATCGTCGGTCGCGACGGCTGCCCGGACGGAGCCGCAGGGACAGGGAACGCGCGTCCGGGGCGAGTTCGCCCAGGTTGCGCTGCAGGAGCGCATCGACCACATCGCAGACCAGCTGGCAACGCGCCTGCGGCTCTCGCAGGCGGCCGGTGGCAGCCATGTGCAGCTGAGCCTCAAGCCGCGTGAGCTCGGCGAGGTGACGGTGCAGATGAACGTGCGCGACGGTGCCGTGGCCGCGACGATCCTCGTCGACAAGCCCGACACGCTCCGCACGCTGCAGACCAACATCGAGGAGCTGAAGCGCAGCCTGGAGAACCAGGGCCTGAGCATCGGCGAGTTCTCGGTCGACGTCCGTGGCGAGGCCGGAGCCGGTGGGGCCAACGCCCGCGCCGCTGCCGACAACAACCGCGGCTCTGGCCGCGGCTCCAGCAACGGATCGGTCGCCGGCGTCGCCGGTGCCATGTCCGCGACGCCCGGCCTGTCCGGCGACCGCGAGGTCGACCCGGATGAGCTCCACGACGGATCAGTGAGCGTCCTCGCGTAGCGGGGCCGACTTCGAAGGGAGGTGAAAACAAGATGACCGCAAACGGATCAGGAAACGTGTCGACGATCACGCCCCCGGCGAGTTCAGCGCCGGAGGTCCGCATCGTCGGCAAGAACGAGGACGCGTCGCTCCAGAAGGACATGTTCCTCAAGCTGATGATCGCCCAGCTCAAGAACCAGGACCCGACAGCCCCCATGGACCAGAAGGACATGATGGCGTCGATGACCCAGTTCAGCCAGGTCGAGCAGATGCAGAACATGTCCCAGGCCATGGAGACGCTCTCGCTCGCCCAGGGCATCGGCATGATCGGACGCGAGGTCACGTACAGCAAGGTCGTGAAGAACGACCAGGGCCAGACCGTGGGCGAGAAGGAGTTCACGGGTCGCGTCGCCAGCCTCGAACAGGGCAACGGCGGCATGAAGCTCGTGCTCGAGCTCCCGCCGAACTCGCCCGCCGACGCAGTAGCCGTGCGGATCTCGCCCTCCGAGGTCACGAAGGTGTTCGCATGAGCACCCCGGAACGCATCAACGTCAACCCAGCAACGATCCGGCCGCTCGGTCCCGAGCCCGTGAAGACCCAGTCTTCCGAGCCCGCCCGAACTGCCGACGGACGAACCTTCGCGGACGTCCTGCGCGGCACCCAGCCCGCAGTCGCCCCCGCGCAGTCGCCCGGCCCCGTCGCCGTACCGGACGCAGTGCCCGGAAGCTCCATCAAGTGGAGCGCCCACGCCACTGCCCGGCTTCGACAGCGAGGGATCGAACTCAGCGCCGAACAACACACGCGCCTCGAGACGGCGGTCGACAAGGCCGTCGCCAAGGGTGCCAAGGACAGCCTCGTCCTGCTCGATGACAACGCACTCGTCGTCAGCGCGCAGAACCGGACCGTCATCACCGCACTCGGCGTCCACCAGGCAAGGGAGAACGTGTTCACCAACATCGACTCCGCGGTGATTGCCTGACACGTCGAGCACCACCGAACACGAACACGAACACGAAGGCCGGCTGGACCTCTCCCGAGGGAGCCGGAACAAGGGCAGGAAGCCCGACGCGCTTTCCGCCCGAATGCCACATCCACGAAGCAAGCACACAGGGAGAAGTCACCATGCTGCGAGCCATGTACACGTCCATCAGTGGACTCCGGAACCACCAGGCGATGCTCGACACCGTCGGCAACAACATCGCCAACGTCAACACGTATGGATTCAAGGGATCCACGACGGCGTTCAAGACGCTGCTGAGCCAGACCATGCAGGGCGCAGGAGCCCCGAGCCCGACGCTCGGCGGCACCAACTTCCAGCAGGTCGGCCTCGGCATGACGATCGACTCGATCACCCAGAACTTCACGCAGGGTGCGCTCCAGACGACCGGCACGCAGACGGACCTCGCCATCCAGGGCGACGGCTTCTTCAACGTCACCAACGATGCCGCCGGCATCGCTGCTGGCGCTCCGCAGATGTCCTACACCCGGGCTGGCAACTTCAAGTTCGACGCCGCCGGCACGCTCGTCACGAGCGACGGCTACATGGTCATGGGCTGGGCCGATGACGATGCCGCCACCGCTGGCTTCCAGCTCGACATCACCAACCCGATGAGCACGATCCAGCTCAATCCGCAGCTGTACTCGAACACGATCATCGGCAGCGACGGCACGGTCTCCGCCGTCTACAACGACACGGCCGACCCGCTCAACGTCAGTGGTCGCAACGGCAACCGCGAGGTCGTCGGAATGATCGCGCTGTCGCGCTTCTCGAACCCGAGCGGCCTGGAGCAGACGGGCAACAACCGCTGGCAGGAGAGCCTCAACTCGGGCACCCCGGTCGACGACGTCTCCAACGCCAACGGTCTCGGCGCACTCTCGGTCGGCTACCTGGAGATGTCGAACGTCGACCTCGCCACGGAGTTCACCGAGATGATCAAGGCGCAGCGTGGCTTCCAGGCCAACAGCCGCGAGATCACCCCCTCCGACGAGATCCTCCAGGAGCTCGTCAACCTGACGCGCTAGTAGTCCGCCGTGACCTTCGTGGCTTCGTCGCGTCGATCCGGGCACTGAGTGCCCGGGTCGGGGCGGAGATGGTCCGCGAG
>JAOPYU010000256.1 GCA_025964455.1 Thermoleophilia bacterium
GGGCCGCAAGATGACGAGCGGCGGATCGACCTACTTGCCGATGCGCGTGAACATGGCCGGCGTCATCCCGATCATCTTCGCCTCGGCCCTGATGGCCTTCCCGACCCTGGTGGGATCCTCAATCCCGAACCAGGAGGTGCAGGACTTCATCAACACCTACCTCGGCCCCTACAGCTACGTCGGCGTGACGATCACCGCGTTCTTCGTGATCCTCTTCACCTTCTTCTACACGCTCGTCCAGTTCAACCCGGTGGACCAGGCCGACAACCTCAAGAAGTACGGCGGCTTCATCCCCGGTGTGCGCCCGGGCGCGCCGACTGCGCAGTACCTCAACCGGGTCATCACGCGACTGACGTTCTTCGGCGCGATCTACCTCGCCGTGCTCATCATCCTGCCGGCGATCTTCGTCAACGTCTTCGGGATCAACCAGCGCGTCTCGAGCGCGTTCGGCGGCACGACCATCCTGATCGTCGTCGGCGTCGCGCTCGACACGATGCGCCAGATGGAATCCCAGCTCGTCATGCGCAACTACGAGGGCTTCCTCAAGTAGTCAACCGCAGCACGAAACTGCAGCTCTGACCGAGGGGCCCCACGACGCGACCTGCGCCGTGGGGCCCTCGTCGCATCAGCCGCGACGGCGCTCCACGATCTCGCCCTTCCGGCGCGCACGGGTGACCTCCTTGCCGGTGCGCCGGTGCGAGGCGCGCAGCTCCGAGCGCACCTTCGCATCGGACCGAGCACGCTCACGGAGCGCTTCGCGTTCGAGGCGACGCCACGACACGAGCACGTCCTCGTCGAGCTCGCCGGCGTCGATCGCAGCCGCGATCGCGCAGCCCGGCTCGCCCTCGTGCGCGCAGTTCGTGAATCGGCACGCCGCCATCAGCTCGGCCACCTCGTCAGGCAGCACGTCATCGGCGTCGACGCCGCCGTGCATGCCCACGAGCCGCACGCCTGGTGTGTCGACCAGCAGCGCGCCACCCGGCAGCGGCACGAGCCGTGCGACGCTCGTCGTGTGCCGTCCCGTACCCGACGCGCGGGTCTCTGCGATCGCCTGCAGGTCGGTCCCGGCGAGCGCGTTGACCATCGAGCTCTTGCCAGCTCCCGACGCGCCGACGACCGTTGCGGTCGTGCCGGGTGCCAGCAGCGCCGCCACCTCGTCGAGCCCGCGACCGTCGACGATGCTCGTGGCGATCGCCGCATGGCCGGCGACGGTGCTCGGTGGATCGTCGGTCACCGTGTCCGCGTGCGTGAGCAGCACGCGCACGTCGATACCCGACGCGGTGGCCAGCGCGGCGACGCGTGCGACCCGGTTCACGTTGATCTCGCGTCCGGGCGCGAGCGCTTCCACGACCAGTACCAGGTCGACGTTCGCCGCCATGATCCTCGGGTGGGAGGAGTCGGTGTCGTCGCGCCGTGCCAGCTCCCCGCGACGGGGGAGCCTGCACCGCGCGAATGCGAGGCCGCCGGCGTCGAGCGCTGGTGGCTCCACGAGCACCCAGTCCCCGACGACGGCGGGTGTGCCGTCGCGCGGTTCGGTGCGATCACGCACGTGAACCGGCGGTGCACTTCCGGTCGCGACGCGCAGCAGGCGCCCACGATCGACCTGCACCACGCGGGCGGGCGTGGCGTCGGGATGTTCAGTCAGCAGCTCGGCGGGTGCAGCGCGGATCGCGCGGCTCCAGCCGAGGGTCTCCAGGTCGAGTCGGGCGAACGCTGCATCGAGCGTCTCCCGAGCCGAGCTGGATTGGAGGTCGCGCACGCGATCGCGGCGCGACGGGATGTCGTCAGACAACGGAGTTCCGTCCTGTGTCGAATGCCGGACGTGCACATCACACGTGGCGGCGGGACGGGTCGGAGAAGACGGCCGGCGGGCGCGCTCGTCAGTGAGCGGCAGGGAGCCGGAGGCCACGCGCGACCCGAGGCGTGGCGCAGGCGATGCAGCAGGTGGCAGGCATGTCGCGCTCCTCTCGGTCGTCGGGCTCGAGTGGTCGGAACTCCGACCACTCTTCGCAGGGTAGCGTGCGACTCGGGGGCGCACAACCCCCACGACGCCGGTAAGATGCCCATTCACGCGCCGAACGGCTTCGGCTGGTCGCGCGCGCAGCAGGAGGGCTCGACAATGGCATACGCACCCACGGTGCTCATCATGGGACCACCCGGCGCCGGCAAGGGCACGCAGGCCGGGCACCTGGTCGACACCTACGCGCTGACGCACGTCGCCACGGGCGACCTGCTCAGGACCGCGGTCGCGCAGGAAAGCGAGCTGGGCCTCGAGGCCAAGTCGTTCATGGATGCCGGCGACCTCGTGCCCGACGAGCTGATGATCGGGCTCATCCACGAGGTCGCGAGCAAGCTGCCCGCTGACCGCGGGATCCTGCTCGACGGATTCCCCCGCACCCGCGCGCAGGCGGTCGCGCTCGACGAGATGTTCGGCGCGCTCGACCGCGACGTGGTCGTGGTGCTCGACATCCGCGTGCCGAACGACGTGCTCGTGGAGCGGCTCTCCGGTCGGTGGATCTGCCGCACCTGCCAGACCCCCTACAACGTGAATTCGCGCCCGCCGAAGGTGGCGGGTGTCTGCGACCTCGACGGCGGCGAGCTCTACCAGCGCTCCGACGACACCGCCGATGCGGTCCGCAACCGGCTCGAGGTCTACGAGCAGCAGACCGCGCCGGTCTCGGGCTACTACGCCGACCACGGCAGTCTCGTGACGATCGACGGCAACCAGCCGCTCGACGAGGTACGAGGCGCGCTCGACGCTGCGATGCAGCCCGTCGCGGCAGGCTGAGGGCAGGCGCACGGTGCTGCGCTTCTCCTCGCTCGGGCGCCCGATCGCGCCCTGGCACCCCGCGACTGCGTGGGCGCTCGCGGCGTGCTCCACGGTCTTCGTCACGACGAGCCTCGCCCACGGCCTGGGCTCCGGCTTTCGCGGTGCGGTCGCGGTGTTCCTCGCCTGGGCGATCACGCGCGAGCTGGCGCCCAAGCGAGCGCTCGCCTCGGCACTCGCCCCCTTCGCCGGAGTCGCATTCGCGATCCCGGCTGACACCGACCTGCGCGCCTGCTTCGCCGCCCTGCTCGCCGCGCGCATCGCGGCGCGCACCGTCGGCGACCCGATCACCCGGCTCGACGTGGTGTCGCTGACCGTGCTCTGCGCCTGGTTCGCGCAGCACCCGGCCGGGCTGCCGGTGGCCCTCGTGCTCGCGGCGGTGGTGTTCGCCGACGGTCCGCCTCGGCGCGCACGTGTGGCTGGCGTGCTCGCGCTCGCCGCGGCGATCGGTGTCGGCGCGCTCGAGGGGACCCTGACGCTTCGTCCCGGCTGGGATGACGTCGCCGTGCCCGGCCAGGTGCTCATCACGATCGCCGGCGCTGCGACTGCCTGGCTGGTCGTGGCGCCACTCCCCGCTCGCCTCCGGACCCGGGACGACCGCCGTCGCGGCCACCTCTCGGGCGACCGCATCCGTACTGCCCGAGTGGTCGCGCTCGCGGGCGTGCTCGCAGCCGTGGCGTGGGTCGGGCTCGACGGCGTGTTCGCGCTCAGCTCGGCAAGTGCCGCGCTGCTCGCCGCCGGCCTCGGCGGCGCCACCGCGCGCGCCGCCGGTGACACCGCGAGCTGACTGTCAGCCCTCGCCCTCGGAGCTCGACTGCTCGCTGAGCGGTCGTCGCCCCTCACCCTCGAACATGCGCTCGTCGCCGACCAGCTCGATGTTCCGGTCGGTGCCCGGGCCGTGGTCGAGCGTGTCGGCGATCTCCTGGTCACCGGTCGAGGTCTGGGTCTCGCTCGGATCGGTGCCGGCACCCGGCGAGCCGATCGTCGCGCCGCCCATCGAATCCCCGCTGGTGCCGCCGCCATGCGATGCGGTGATGACGTTCTCGCCATCCTCCTTCGCGTCGTCGGACAGGTCGGCCTGCTCGTAGATGGGCGAGCCGGTGTCGCGCTCGAGCAGCTGCTCCTGCGCGACCAGGGTCTGCTCCATCTCTGCCTGCGCCTGCTGTCGCTCGCGGGCGGCCTGCTCACCGTCGCGCAGCGCCTCGCTCTCGAAATCCACCATGGTGTCGCTCCTGGGAGGGGTTCGCCGTTCCCACCGGTCCTGCCCGGCCCCGCGCTCGGTATGCCGCGCCTCGATCGCGTGCGATACGATTCAGGCATGATCATCCGGAAGTCACGCAAGGACATCGAGCTCATGCACCGCTCCGGGGCGGTGCTCGCGCAGGTGCACGACCTGCTCGCCCCGCTCGTGAAGGTCGGCGTGACGACCAGCGAGCTCGACGCGATCGCGGAGGAATTCATCCGCGAGCAGGGCGGATCCCCGACGTTCAAGGGATACCAGGGCTTCCCCCGCACGCTGTGCACGAGCGTCAACGACAAGGTCGTCCACGGCATCCCCGACGACGTACCGCTCGCGGAGGGTGACCTGCTCTCGATCGACTGTGGCGTGACGCTCCGCGGCTGGGTCTCGGATTCGGCCCGCTCCTACGTGGTCGGCGGCACCGGCGGGGGCGAGGCCCAGCGGCTCGTCGACGTCTCCTACGACTCGCTCGAGGCGGGGATCGCGCAGTGCGTGCCGGGCAACACGGTCGGCGACATCGGCCACGCGGTGCAGCAGGTCGTCGAGGCGGCAGGCTTCCACGTGATCCGCAAGCTCGTCGGGCACGGGGTCGGGCGCAACATGCACGAGGAGCCCCAGGTCCCCAACTACGGCACTCCGGGATCAGGCACGGTCCTCGAGACCGGATATGTCTTCGCGCTCGAACCGATGGTGGCCATCGGGACCCACGACATCGTCGAGGACGAGACCGACGGCTGGTCGATCTACACCGCCGACGGGTCACTCTCCGCGCACGTCGAGCACACCATCGCCGTCACCGAAGACGGCCCCTTCGTGCTCACGCGTTCCGTCTAGAGGATCGTCGGGATCCGGCGGCTTGCGTACGACGATCGTCGTCCTGCGCGCCGCCTTGCCGATTCTGATACAGTCGTCATTCGCGGCCGAAAGTGGCCTGCCCGTGCGTGCGTGCACACATGGGCGGCGAGGCCGGTGTGCCCCCACACCAGCATCGTTTCCGCTTCTCTCGCGCGCGAATCTTTTCCAGACATGCCCAACGCCAAAGTCCCCGGGAGGGTCCCGATGAAGGTCCGACCTTCGGTCAAGCCCATGTGCGACAAGTGCCGCATCATTCGCAGGCACGGTCGCGTGCTCGTCATCTGCAAGGACCCGAACCACAAGCAGCGACAGGGTTGACCCCCTGCGCGGCAGGACGCCGCGCTGCGTTACCCTCTTCCGGCTGACAGGAGCCCCTCACCATGGCACGAATCGCAGGCATCAACCTCCCGCCCAACAAGCGCGCGGAGATCGGCCTCACCTACATCTACGGCATCGGTCTGACCGTCGCCCAGAAGACCCTCGACGACTGCGGCATCTCGCGCGACGCGAAGATCCGTGACCTCACCGAGGAAGAGGTCACCAAGCTCCGCGGCTACATCGACAACAACCTCACGGTCGAGGGTGACCTCCGCCGCGAGCGCGCGCAGAACATCAAGCGCCTCATGGAGATCGCCTGCTACCGCGGCATCCGCCACCGCCGCGGCCTGCCCGTGCGCGGCCAGAAGACGAAGACCAACGCGCGCTCGCGCAAGGGTCCGAAGAAGACGGTCGCCGGCAAGAAGAAGGCAACCAAGTAATACGCACCGCGTGATCCAGGGCATCGCTCGACGACGCCCGCTACGAGACCACACACGAACCAAGGACGCACCACCAGATGGCACCGCCCCGCAAGACCCAGGCTCGAAGCCGAGCCGGCCGCAAGGCCAAGAAGAACATCCCCGTCGGCCGCGCGTACGTGAAGACGTCGTTCAACAACACGTTCGTCACGCTCACCGATCGACAGGGCGACGTGATCGTCTGGGAGAGCGCCGGCACCTCGGGCTTCAAGGGCTCGAAGAAGTCGACTCCCTACGCCGCGCAGGTGACTGCCGACGCCGCCGCTCGCAAGGGCATGGAGAACGGGCTGCAGAAGGTGGAAGTCTTCGTGCGTGGTCCGGGCTCGGGTCGCGAGACCGCCGTCCGTGCACTCCAGGCCGCCGGCCTCGAGGTCACGAGCGTCAAGGACATCAGCCCCCAGGCCCACAACGGCTGCCGCCCCAAGGCACGTCGCCGCGTCTGACCCGCAGTAACTCGAAGGACCTTTACACACCATGGCTCGTTACACAGGCCCCGCATGCAAGCTCTGCCGCCGAGAAGGGCTCAAGCTCTTCCTCAAGGGCGAGCGCTGCCTCACCGAGAAGTGCGCCATCGAGCGCCGTGCCTACCCCCCGGGGCAGCACGGTCGCGGCCGCATCAAGCAGAGCGAGTACCTCACGCAGCTGCGCGAGAAGCAGAAGGCTCGTCGCTACTACGGACTGCTCGAGAAGCAGTTCCGCGGCTACTACGAGAAGGCGTCGCGCAAGGAAGGCATCACGGGTGAGAACCTGCTGCGCCTCCTCGAGCAGCGGCTCGACAACGTCGTGTACCGCCTCGGCTTCGGCGCCAGCCGCGCCCAGGCTCGCCAGCTGATCCGCCACGGCCACTTCGCCGTGAACGGTCGCCGGGTCACGATCCCGTCGTTCCAGGTCAAGCAGGGCGACGAGCTCGCCCTCAAGCACGAGCGCGCGAAGGACCTCATCCTCTCCGCCACGGACCTCGTCGCGAGCGTCCCGGCATGGCTGCAGGCCGACCACGAGAACCTCTCGGGCAAGGTCGTTCGCACGCCCGAGCGCGACGAGATCGACGTGCCCGTGCAGGAGCAGCTCATCGTCGAGCTCTACTCCAAGTAAGAAGGCATCCGGACGGGCCTGTAGAAGGCACGTTCGGATACGCGCGTCACCCCCAGATACACCGCATAACCCCCAGCTAGGGAAGGTCACCCCAGGTGCTCGAATTCCAGATCCCGAAGATCAGCCACGAAGAGCTCGACGACACACGTGGTCGCTTCGTGGTCGAGCCGCTTGACCGTGGTTTCGGCTACACCTTCGGCAACTCGCTTCGTCGCGTGCTGCTGTCATCGCTCGAGGGCGCCGCGATCGCGAGCGTCAAGATCGAGGGCGTCGCCCACGAGTTCTCGACCATCAAGGGCGTCCGCGAGGACGTGACCGACATCGTCCTCAACCTCAAGCGCGTGGTGTGCAAGCTCCACGGCGAGGAAGAGGAGATCCGGGTCCAGCTCGTCAAGGAGGGCCCCGCCGTCGTCACGGCTGCGGACATCGATGCGCCCGCCGAGCTCGAGCTGCTCAACCCCGAGCAGGAGATCGCCAACCTCGAGGACGGCGCCCTGCTCGAGATGACGATCGTCGTGCGACGTGGCCGCGGCTACGCCAGCGCCGACGACAACCGCGGTACCGACACCACGATCGGCGTCATCCCGATCGACTCGATCTTCTCGCCGGTCACGCGCGTGAGCTACGACGTCGACGCAGCGCGCGTCGGCCAGCGTACCGACTACGACAAGCTCGTGTTCGACATCACGACGAACGGCTCGGTCGCTCCGAAGGATGCGCTCACCGAGGCCGCCAACATCCTGACCCGCTCGCTCTCGATCTTCGCCACGATCGATGCCGCCAGCGCGCTGCCTGACCTGCTCCCGACCGCACCGGTCGAAGAGGACTCCGCAGCCAAGGGCATGGAGAACATCCTCATCGAGGAGCTCGACCTGGGCGTGCGCAGCTACAACTGCCTGAAGCGCGTCGGCGTCGAGACGATCGGTGACCTCATCGCCAAGAGCGAGGCCGAGCTGGCCGCGATCCCGAACTTCGGCAAGAAGTCGATCGAGGAAGTCAAGGAAGCACTCGAGCGCAACGGCCTCGCACTGCGCGGCTCCGAGCTGCTCTAGGAACCAACGCGATTCCGGCCTCTTTGCCCTGAGGCTGCCCCACGGAAGGTACGAGAGACATGCGACATCGTCGAACAGGACGCAAGCTGAGCCGCTCGGCAGCTCACCGCGATGCACTCTGGATGAACATGGCCGGCGCGCTCATCCGCCACGGCCGAATCCGCACGACCGAGGCCAAGGCCAAGTCCCTGCGCCCGTACGTCGAGCGCCTCGTGACGCGGGCCCGCGTGGATTCCGTCCACAACCGCCGCGTGATCGCCAAGACGCTGCGCATGCACGACAAGGCGGTCAGCCGCGAGTTCGGCGAGCGCACGATCGTGCAGGAGCTGTTCGAGGTCATCGCCCCGCGCTTCGTGGATCGCCCCGGCGGCTACACGCGCATCGTCAAGCTGGGCTCGCGCCCGGGTGACGCGGCACCGATGGCCTTCATCGAGTGGGTCGACTTCGTCCCCGAGGCACGCGGCGCCAACGACGCGCACGCGCACTCGCACGACTTCGCCACCGAGGCCGAGGCGCAGGCGCACTCGCACGCCTGAGCACGCGTCAGACCAGAAGTACCACGACGGCCCGGGACCATGTCCCGGGCCTTCGTGTCTTCGGGCGGCGAGGCAGCGCGGGAGCGGCTGGCTCGAACCTGGCCTCGCGACTCGACGCCACGACGTGAGGATGAGCCTGACGAACCGGCTCGGCTGCACGACGAAGGCCCGGAGCAGATGCCCCGGGCCTTCGTGTGTCACAGCG
>JAOPYU010000268.1 GCA_025964455.1 Thermoleophilia bacterium
GCCGGGCTGCGCGCGGGGCGACGCGCGATGCGGCGCACGCCGAGGCGTGGGCCGCACGCCGGCATCCCGGGCGAGGTCGACGTGCGCTACCAGGGACGCTGGAGCCTGCTGCCCGCGACGCGTGCGAACGAGGTCGAGCGCATCGAGGCGATGAGCGAGGCGCTGCTCGATACGTTCGGCATCGTCACGCGACACGCCGTGCAGGCACGCCCAGTGGCCGGCGGATTCGCCGCGGTCTACCGCGCGCTCGCCGTGCAGGAGGAGATCGGGGCGGTGCGCCGCGGCTGGTTCGTCGACGGGCTCGGCGGCGCCCAGTTCGCGCTGCCCGAAGCCGTGGATCGCCTGCGCGCCGTGCGCGAGCCCACGGGCGGTTCGCCGCCGCTCGTCGTGCTGCGCACCAACGACCCGGCGCAGCCGTTCGGCGCGATCCTGCCGTGGCCCGACCACCCGACCGGCGCAGCCACTCCGCGCCGTGACGCGAGCTCCTACGCGATCGTGCGCGATGGCGAGCTCCTCGCGACCGTCTCGCCCAGCAGTCGCCGCCTCATCGTCTGGGACCGCACCGCCATGCCGGAGATCGCTCGCTCGCTCGCCCGCCTCGTCGACGATCGGCGTGTGGACCGCCTCGCGATCGAGCAGGTCGACGACGCCCCGGTCGATCCCGAGACCGTCGCCGCATTCGCCGACACCGGGTTCGTCCGCACGCCGCGCGGGCTGCGCGCCACGCCGAGCACCGTGTCGGAGATCCGCGAGGAGCTGCGCGCCGGCGGTGGCGGTCGCCGCGTACGCGTCGGTGACGTCGCCCTGCCCACCCACGGCCGCGCGCCCGGCGACGTGCGCCCCTGATCGGCGATGCCGGAAGGGCACACCATCCACCGTGCCGCACGCCGCATCCGCAGCGTGCTGGGTGACAAGCGCCTCGATCGCGTGGAAGCGCGCGGCGTGCACCTGGTGGAGGCCAAGGCCAGGCAGCGGCTGCTCGGCGACACCGTCACGACGGTGGAAGCGCGCGGCAAGCATCTGCTGATCCACACCGCCGGCGGCTGGAGCATCCACTCCCACCTGCGCATGGACGGCGTCTGGCACCTGTACCGAAAGGGTGAGCCATGGAAGCGCCCGCGCCGCCGCGCGTGGCTCGTGCTCGGCGCGGGGGAGTGGGACGCGGTCAATTTCGACGGCCCGATCCTGGAGCTGCACCGCACCGAGGACCTGGCGCGCGACCGCGAGCTGCTCGAGCTCGGCCCCGACATCCTCGTCGAACCCTTCGACGACGCCGAGTACCTGCGCCGCATGCGACGCAACGGGCAGCGCGAGATCGGCGACGCCGTGATGCGTCAGTTCATCGTCGCGGGCATCGGCAACATCTACAAGAGCGAGTCGCTATTCATGGCGGGCATCAGCCCGTGGCGCCGCGTCTCGACACTGACCGACGACAAGCTGCTCGAGATCCGGCAGATCGCCTCACGCATCATGTACGACGGCGTGCTCGACGCCCGCGCGATCACCTACCGCGGCCCGGGCCCCGAAGGTCGCTGGGCTTACTCGCGCGTCGGCCAGCCGTGCCGCACCTGCGCCACCCGCATCGAGACCCGCAAGCAGGGCGAGGACCAGCGCTCCACCTTCTGGTGCCCACGCTGCCAGCCCTAGCCCCCTGATTTTGGTGACGTTAGCCGCACCACAGCCGGCTAACGTACCCAAAATCAGGTGGGTGGTCAGTGCTTCTTGGCGGCGGCGGCCTTCTCGGCGGCGACCTTGGCGGCCCACTTCTTGCGCGTCTCGGGCGACATGTGCACCGCCTTGACGACGGGCTTGGCCTCGGCGGCGACGGACGAGCGTGCGCCGGGCGGCGTGGACGCGATCATCTGCGCCTGCGCCATCGCGGCGGCCTGCGCCTGCTGCTGCTCCATCGTGTGGAACTCGCCCTCGGCCTTCTTCGCCTTCATGCCCCTGACCAGGCCGATTGCCGCGCCTGCGGCAGCACCCACGAGCGCACCGGAGAACAGGCCGAGCGGCAGGAAGGGGATGATGCCGAACGCCGCGCCCGCTGCCGCACCGATGCCGGCACCCTTGAGCGCTGACTTGATCGGCGAGGCGCTCTCGGGCTGCACGACCTGCGCGCCCATCTGGGCCTGGCCGAGCGCCTGGGCGAGCATCGCCTGCGACACCGGGATAGCCCCCTGCGGGATCTGTGACATCGAGGAGACGTAGACCGGCTGCTGCTGCATGCCCCACGGCGCGACCGCGGGCAGCTGCTGCTGACCCTGCACCGGCATCGCCTGGGCGTACATCGGGTTCATCACGCCAGTCGCCGGCATCAGCTGGGGCTGAGGCAGCTGGCCCTGGCTCATCAGCACCTGCGGCTGCGGGGCAACGGGCGCGCCCTGGACGTTCCAGCCACCGGGCTGGGCGAGCATCGCGACGTTGGGCTGCACGGGGTACGACATGGGAATCCTCCAGGGCTCCTGTCGCGCCGACCGCCTCCACGGCCAGCGCGAACCTCACTCTCCCGTCTATCCGGACCCCGCGTCCCACCGCTGGCAGGATCGCGGCCCTCGTCGCCCCTGAGGGCCACCGAGCGGCAACGCGGGGCC
>JAOPYU010000307.1 GCA_025964455.1 Thermoleophilia bacterium
CACCGAGGACGGCATCCTCTTCAGCCACGTCGCCAACGGCCACGCGGTCGATCCGAGCATCGCTCCGACGGCGCAGGGCTTCCCGCGCCGCCCGGCGGCGTCGCCCGAGGTGCTCGGCTTCGCCGCCGGCGACCTGCCGCCCGTCGGCACGATCGTGCGCGCACCCGACGGCTACCACATGGTCACCGACGCCAACGGCACGACGACTCCGGTCACCGCCAAGGGCCACCCGCGCGAGGGCAGCCCGAGCGACCTGACCACGCTCGGCGCGACTGACAAGTGGCAGGTTCCCAAGAGCCAGTTCTCGCCCGAGCTCGCAGGGTCGCTGCGCGGCGAGAACACGCAGCTGCAGGAGATGGTCGACCAGGCCATCCTCGATCCCAACAACACGCGCATCGACTCGCAGCCGACGCCTGACACCTACGTCATGCGCTTCGACACGGGTCGCCCGACCGGCACGCAGAACGGCGCCGACGTCAACGGCATCGTCATCTCCTGGCGCCGCGGCCAGGATGGCACGTGGCTCCCGGAGAGCATCAGCCCCGAGCGCGTGGATTCGAGCCCGGCCGCCGGCCGCTCGACCGCCGCCGACGCCGCGCCGATCGCGCAGCCGCATCCCGGCCACCACGACGACGCCGCCGGCATCTTCGGACAGGGCCTTCCGTCGACCGACGCTCCCGGCCCCAACGCCCGCCGCGTGATCGGTCCGGACGGCAACCCCGCCATCGTCTTCGGTCGGCTCCCTGATGGACGTCTGATCCTCGGTGACGGCCAGGGCAACCGCCAGGCGGTCGATCCTGCGCTCGTCGTCGACGGCAACCGAACCGACTTTGCCCAGGACATCCTGCCGAGCGGCTCCCGGGTCAACGTGCGTCGCACGGACGGAACCTTCGAGCAGGACTGGGTCGTCTCGGCCCACAACGCCGACGGAACGGTCACGGTCACGCGTGCCGACGGCCAGCTCGAGAAGACGATCCGGTCCTCCGACCTGTTCCAGCAGAACGCCCATCGCGCCCTCGGCCCTGACACGGTCGCGCGAACGATCCACTCCAACGGCACCACGTCGGATGGCTGGATCCCGACGAACACCATCGGTGACGAGGTCGTGCTGGTGCGACCCAACGAGCGGGGCCAGGTCGAGGTCCGGCGCATGCCGGCCTCCGACTTCATGGCCCTCAACTCCGACCGTGTCCTGGGCGCCAACGGCTCGTACCCGGGAACCACGCCGCTCCGGCGCGGTCTCGGCGGCGACCACGATGTTCCGGACCTCTCGGTCGTCGAGGGTCGCGACTTCCAGCGTTCGGGCCCTGGCAACATCCCCGAGGCGGGCGACTACCTGTTCCGTGGCGGCATCGACGTGCAGCACGGCAACATCCGCATCCGCGTCGAGACCGATCCGGGCACGCCCTCGCTGGTCGTGCGCCAGCGCGTCGAGGCCCTGCAGGCCGCCATCGATGCGATGCCGCCGGAGATGCGCGCGAACATCCGTCGCGTGAACGTGCTCGAGGGTCGCAACCCGCAGGACTCCTACTGGGCCCAGCAGACCGGTGACGCCAACTTCCGCTCCGGCGCCACCGCCGGCGGCGACACCGTCAACATGTTCTACGGCACTGAGGGTGACGTCACCTCGCTGTTCGCGCATGAGGCGACCCACACGTTCGGGCTCGACGGTGGCCCGTTCCACCGCAACGAGTGGGAGAACGCGATGGCTGCCGACGCCGCGCACCTCTCCGGCCTGCGCGGTCGCGATCGGATCCGCACGCTGCCGTACGGCATGCAGCTCGATTCGCCGGCGATCTCCGGCTACGCGCAGCTGCAGTACGACGGCGCGCTCAACGCCCAGGGCCAGCGCAACGTCAACGAGGACTGGGCAGAGACCGGTGGCTTCACCGTCCAGGGCGAGCGCAACGGCGGCATCGTCGCGACGCGTCGCCGCTGGCTCGGGCTCAGCACGCAGAACTACACGATGGCCGACCTGTTCCCGAACCGCTCCGCGATGTTCGATCAGTACCGCGCCAACATCCGCCAGTTCGGCTCGCCGTACGGCCCGCCCGCCGGCTACCACACGCCGCCGCAGGGCTTCGGTCCGGGCGCGGGTGCACCTGGCATCGCAGCTGGCACGCCCAACGGCTCGGTCACCGGTTCGAGCGTCTTCACGATGCTGACGCAGCCCGGCTTCACCGCCGGCCTGCACACCGGCGCCCAGTCCGCCGAGGATGACGAGGCGCGAGGATGATGACCGAGCAGCCCGACACCGCTGCCGACCAGGCAGATCCGACCGTGCGCCGGCTCGATGGGCCCACGCCCGCGGGCGGGGCCTACGCGATCATGACCTACCTCGACGCGGCCGGCGAGGTGGTCCCGCGCTCGCGTGCGACCCGCGCCAACATCGTGGAGTACACCGACGACGGCATCGTCCTGAACCGGACCGACGCCGTCATCTGAGCCGCGTGTCAGCGGCGGCGGGGCGGCTGCACGATCGAGGGATCGAGCAGGGCTGCCGCCTCGAACAGCGGCATCGCGGCGGCCTGCATCGGCGTGGTGAGTCGCTCGAGCGACTCGGTCGCGACGCGGGTGTTGGTGTCCCGCGCGGCCTCGGCGAGGAGCGCTCCGACGCCGGCTGCCGCCTGCCGCATCGCGTTCGCACGACCAGCGAGCTCCGGGGCGAGCGCGAGCGCACCATCCACGGCGGCGAGGATTGCGGCAGTCGACGTGCGAACGTCGAGCTTGGCCAGGAAGGGTGACACGAGGTCCGCGCGGCTGGCACCTTGGCCCGAGACCGACTTCGTCATGGCGGTCATCGACGCGACCGTGAGCACGCCCATCGGGACCGCGAGCAGGGCTTTCGCGGCCTCCGCGCGGTTCGCGGGTGCGGGCATGCTGATGTCGTGACGGGCGCTGACGAGCTGCATTGCGGGCTCCAGGTGACGGCAAGGTACCCGTGAAGCGTAGCGAGACCGTCGAGTAACCGCAGGACATTGGCCCGCTTCGCCCAGAGGGGTGCAGGCATTCGGAAATGGTACCGATAGACCTACGGTGAGGCCGTCCACCCCTGCACCCCTTCGGCACGCGCACGCCTTGCTTGCGCGCCTACGTACGTGGGCCGCGCTCGCGACGGTGGTGGCGGTGTTCGCGTCGATGACGGCGATGTCGCCCGGCGCGTCGGCGCCGGTCGTCGTCTCGATGGACATCCCGAGCGCGATCTCGATGACCAATGGCTGCACTGGCTCCCCTGCCACGGCGCTCGGCACCGTCCAGCCCGGGACCCCGGCGACGACGGCCACCGGAGCCGGCGCGTGCTCGATCGACTGGACCTCCACCAACGACTCCTCGATGCTCCGGATCGGTCAGCGCGACGGGATCGGCGCCGCGATGAGCAAGCCCACCGCGATCGGTGGCTACACGGACTGGGCGATCTACACCGCAGTCGACACCGAGGACGGCACGAACGCGGTTGCCGTCGGCTCCGGCGGCAGGTACGCCTACTCCACGGATTCCGGCGCGACGTGGTCAGCGACCAACGCGATGGGCGGTAACTCCAACGAGGCCACCGAGGTCGAGCAGGTCCCGGGCGCGCCGGCCACATCATGGATGGCCGGGTACGGCGGACGCCTCCAGCGCGTCACTGGCGGCTTCACGGCTCCGGTCGCGACCAACTTCTATGCCAACCTCGTCGCTGGAGGCTGGCCGACCGGGACCGATGCGTTCTCGATCGGCGTCGTCGATGCCAACACCGTCTTCGTGGGTGGGCCGGACGGCTGGTTCGCCAAGACCGTCAACGGCGGGACCAATTGGACCGTGTTCCAATT
>JAOPYU010000113.1 GCA_025964455.1 Thermoleophilia bacterium
CCGGGACCACTACCGCCGTGCCGTGTGCCGCGGACTGCATCCCTGAGAGCACGCCCGTGGAGTGCACGACGGCTGATTGCATCCCGTCGTCTGCCGGCGGTGCCGTGCCGATCGGATCTGGCAACGCGGTCGCGACGCTGCCGTTCACCGGCATCAGCGACATGCTCGCGCCGGCGCTGCTCGCACTGGTCGTCGTCCTCGCGGGCGTCGTCGCCTGGCGCTGGGCACAGCTGCGCGAGGCCGTGGCAGCTGCTGCGAGCCGAGCACGAGACATGCCGCGCTACGGCGCCTCACCGACCCGCACCGGTTACGAGGGTGCGCGACGACAGCTCGACATCGAGCAGCGCGCACGCCGCGTGTTCGAGCCGCGGGTCGCCTGACCACGCACGACAGCTGATCGCAACGGGCCGCACTCCTTCGGGGGTGGCGGCCCGTTCGCGTCTTCTGGGTCAGCCCTCGCGCAGCAGCTCGAGCTCTTCCTCGACCACGGTGATCGCATCATCGATGCGGGCATCCAGGTCGGCGCCGGCGGACGCGACGTCGGCGTTTGCCCGGATCGCGTCGGGCAGCGTCATGGCAACCCCTCGCTCGAGCTCGAACAGTCGCGACGGATCGACGGCCGCGACCCCGTTGCTGGCGAGCGCCAGGCTCGATCGCTGCGCCGTGACCAGTTGCTGGAGCGCCTCGGCCTGCTCGCCGCGCTCGGCAGCTTCGACCGCCGCCGCGACGCCGCGCTTGAGTGCGCGCAGCTGGTCCGGGGTCGAGGGGTCCGGCGGCGGAAACGCTGTATCGATCCCCGAGGCGATCGCCACGTCCTCGGCGAGCCCGCTCAGCTCGCTCAGCACGGTCTCCGGATTGCGTGGATCGCCGGGCGGGGTGGGTCCGGGCGTCGCTCGGCGCGTGATCGTGTCGAGCCGGGACCGCACGCCGGATCGGGTGGAGTCCGGTACCGCCTCCAGCTGCCGCGTGCTCGCATCGATGAGCTGGCCGTAGGCGGCGCGGTACTGCTCGACGTCGGTGATCTCGTCGTCGTCGCCCTCGAAGCTCGCCTCGTACGCCATGGCGGCCGCCACCAGCGTCTCGCTCAGGATGGCGCCGCGGAATGCGATGTCCTGACGCGCGGCCGGCTCGATGACGACGTCCTCCACGCGCCGAAGCACGACATCGGCCAGGCGCCGCACCTCGCGGTTGTAGCCTGCCGCTGCCGCCGGAGGGGTATCGCGCAGCCGCTCGAGCCCGATACGCACCGACCTGGCCAGCGCCGGATCGGAGCTGGTGAGGCGCGGCTCGATGACCGGCAGGTCGTTGGTGATGGTGGAATCCACCGCGTCGCGGGCGCCGTCCGGGTCGGAGACGCCGAGGGTGCGTGCGACGGCGAGCGCCCCGCGCAGGCGCACGATCGCCTTCGCGCGCTCTGCTGCCGCGACCCCGAAGCGCTCGAACGGCATGGAACTCACGGCACCATTCGCCGAGTCGGGCGGATTCGGATCGACGATCGTCACGGTGCGCGGCTCGCCGCATCCACCCAGCAGCAACGCGCCGAGCGCGAGCGCGAGGAGTCTGCGATTCGAGCCGGGACGCATGGCGAGAGCCTAGGGGATGGGCGAGACGCCTGCAGTCCACGTCCGGGGTACGCTCCTGCGCATGGATCACAGCCGCTTCGAGCTCGTCGTCGTCGCCTTCGTCCGGTCCACCGGCGGTCGCGTGCGCGTACTGATGGCAGTCGACCGCGACGGCGAGCAGCTCTTCGACGGCGAACCCGTGCTGCTCGTGGACCACCGGCCCGGGGACCATCACGACGCGTTGGTGCTCGAGGGCCCGGACGGGCTGGATCCGTCAGCGGTGGCGGCGGTGCGCGCGGCAGGCTCTGCCGTACTCGTCGCGCTCGTGGAGGGGGCCTTCACGGACGACGGGAGCTTCGACGGAACCCGCATGCTCGACCGCCCCGTGACGTTACGTCTTCCGAACCGAGCGTTCGACATGTGAGAACCGCGGGTATGCGCCCGTCGATCGGGGCCGCACGGCCCATACCGTTGTGCTGACGAGGTCACCATGCGCGCATCGAAGCCCTTCCTGCTCCTGCTCACCCTCCTCGCCGCGATGGCGTTTGCCGCGGGATGTGGCAGCGACGACGGCAACGACAATGGCGGCGGGTCGGGCAGCAAGTCAGGTGCCAAGACGCCGGCCCCGCTCAAGTCCGGTGGCGAGTTCGTGGTCTGCACCGACGTGCCGTACCCGCCCGCCGAGTACCTCGAGGGTGACAAGTTCGTCGGCTACGAGATCGACGTCATGAACGAGGTCGCCAAGCGCCTCGGCACCGACGCCGAGTACGAGAAGACGCTCTTCGACTCGATCATCCCCTCGCTCAATGCCAAGAAGTGCGACGCGATCATCTCCAGCATGAACGTGAACCCGGAGCGCGAGAAGCAGGTCAACTTCGTCACCTACATGGAGATCGGCCAGTCGATCATGGTGCAGACCGGCGACGCGGAGGGCATCTCGTCGCTCGACGACCTCGCGGGCAAGTCGGTCGCCGTCCAGGTCGGCACCACGCTCAAGGATGCGGTCGATGCCAAGAGCAAGGAGCTCAAGGCGGCGGGCAAGGATCCGATCGACGTGCAGACCTTCCCCGACGGTGGCGCCGCCGCAGCCGCGCTCAAGGGTGACAAGGTCGACGCCTTCTTCGCCGACAGCCCGGTCGTGGCCGAGTACGTCAACAAGGACAAGGACGCCTTCGAGTTTGCGGGTGAGCCGATCGATCCGATCGCGGTGGGCATCGCCACGCGCAAGGCCGACACGGAGCTCAACGACGCGATCCAGGACGCGATGGACGAGATGTACTCCGACGGCGAGATGGAGAAGATCCTCTCGAAGTGGAAGGTCGAGGACTTCGCCCTCAAGGGGAACTAGGTGCCGCCCCTGCTCCACGCGGCATTCGACGTCGGGTACTTCCTCGATCGACTCCAACCGGACGAGCTGCTCTGGCGCGCGCTCTGGTACACGGTGCTCATCAGCGTCGTGGCACAGGTGCTCGGCACGATCCTCGGCGTGATCAGCGCGTCGTTCGCGCTGAGCCGGCGCGGACCGCTGCGTGCGATCGCGGGCGTGTACGTGTGGGTGTTCCGTGGGACGCCGGTCATCCTCCAGATCGTGTTCTGGTACAACGGGATGACGCTGCTGCTCGGCTACGACCTGTTCCCGCGCGTGATGCAGATAGGGCCGTTCGAGCTCAAGGGTGCAATTGCCGCCGGCATCGTGGCGCTCGCCATGAACGAGGGCGCCTACATGAGCGAGATCGTGCGGGCCGGCATCCTCTCGGTTGACGAGGGCCAGGTCGAGGCGGCGCTCGTGGTGGGGATGACCGAGGAGCAGGCGACGCGCCGGATCGTCCTGCCGCAGGCAGCGCGCCTGATCGTGCCGGGCCTGGGCAACGAGTTCAACAACATGCTCAAGACCTCGTCGCTCGTCAGCGTGATCGGCGTGACCGAGCTGTACCAGGAGGGGCAGATCGCGGTCAGCTCGACGTTCCAGTACCCCGAGGTCTTCATGGCGGTGGCGGCGTGGTATCTCGTGCTGACATCCCTGTGGATGCTCGTGCAGGTGCAGATCGAGCGGGCGCTCGGGCGCAGTGACCGGATCGCGGGCGAGACGTTCCTCGCACGGCTGCTCGGCGCGGGCCAACGCAGGAAGACGTACTCATGACGGACTCGCGCCCGCACGGCGGCATCGCCGACGTGATACCCGACGCTCCCGACGGCGATCGCCCGATGGTCGATGCGCGAAGCGTCGTCAAGCGCTACGGCGACCTCACCGTGCTGCGCGATGTGTCGCTCGAGGTGGCGCCGCGCGAGACGGTCTGCATCATCGGACCGTCAGGATCTGGCAAGACGACCTTCCTGCGCTGCCTCAACCGGCTCGAGGCGATCGACGGCGGCTCGATCGAGATCGAGGGGCGCCCGATCGGGGCGACGCGCACCGGCGGCATGTTCGACCGCGCGCGCCGACGTGAGCTGGCGAGCCAGCGCAGCGAGATCGGCTTCGTGTTCCAGCGTTTCAACCTGTGGCCGAACCGCACGGTTCTCGACAACGTGACCTACGGCCCGCGCCGGGTGCGCGGGATCGACCGCGCGACGGCGGAGGCCGACGCGCGCGAGCTGCTCGAGAAGGTCGGCCTCGCGGAGAAGGAAGCCGAGTACCCCAAGCGGCTGAGCGGCGGGCAGCAGCAGCGCGTCGCGATCGCCCGGGCGCTCGCGATGCGCCCGAGGATCATGCTCTTCGACGAGCCGACGAGCGCACTCGACCCCGAGATGGTGGGCGAGGTGCTCGACGTGATGCGCGCACTGGCGACCGGCGGCATGACGATGGTGGTCGTGACGCACGAGATGGGATTCGCGCGCCAGGTGGCTGACCGCGTGCTCGTGATGGACGCGGGGATCATCGTCGAGGAAGGCACGCCGGACCAGGTGTTCGACGCACCGAGGTCCGATCGCGCGAAGGAGTTCCTCTCGCGCGTGCTGCAGCACTGACGGATCCCAGGTGCGGGGCGGTGTCAGTCGAGCAGTGACGGGGTCGCCGAGGCGTACCAGCCGGGATCGATGAGGGCGGCGCCGCGCAGGCCGCCCCAGCGCGCGACGTACGCGCGCGAGTCGAACTTGCGGCCGGTGGACGCGAGCGACATGTAGCGCACCTGACCGAAGATGGGCCGCTCGGTCCAGGGGCGGTCGTGGACGCCGGCGATCGCCCAGGCGACCCCGACGATCCCGTTGGGATCGCGCCCGTCGAGCTGCCACCGATCGTTGAGTCGCAGCGCGACGTCGAACGCCTCGGCGGGATCGGCGTGCCACTCGAGCAGCTTCTTGGCCCAGTACATGCGCACGTAGCCGTGCATGTGCCCGCGCGCGACGAGCTGGCGCTGCGACGCGTTCCAGAGCGGGTCGTGGGTGTCGCCGTGCTCGAGCTGATCCCAGGAGTACGACCACTCGCGCGGATCCGAGGCGTGGAGCGCGAGGGTCTTCCGGGCCCAGTCGGGGGCGCCGGCGAGCGACGATGCGTCGGGGTTCCAGCGCACGAAGTTCCAGGCGAGCTCGCGGCGCACCACCAGCTCCTCGACGAACGCCGCGACGTCCTCGGCAGGGGCGTCGGATGCGCGTGCCTGGCCGACGGCTTCGTGTACGGACAGGTGCCCGAGGTGGAGCGAGTGGGAGAGGCGACTGGTCGCGTCGAGCTCCGGCTTGTTGCGTCGGGTCGCGTAGCCCGCGAGCTCGCGGTCGACGAACTCACGGACGCGGGAGCGGGCGGCGACGGCGCCGAACCCGATGCCGGTCACCGGGCCGGCGAGCTGGGGCGTGCCGGCGGCGATCGCATCGGCGAGGTGGCGGGTGGGGTCGATGTCGGTCGCGGCGTCGCTGGCCGGACCGAACACGGTGACGTCGCGCAGCGAGGACGCCGAGGCGGGAAGGCCGCGATCAGGAGGGCGTGGACCGGAGTGGTCGTGGCCGAGCTCCCGATCGAAGGTGGCGAGCACGCGGTGGATGCGCGGGCGGATCGTGCGAGCGGCGTACTCCCGCTTGCCGAGCACGGCACCGGGGACGATCACGTCCGCGTCCACCGACACGAGCGGGACGCCGAGGCGCGCCGCCACGGCCGCGCGTCCGCGGCGGGCGCGCGGCATCACGTCCTCGTCGGTGATGACGAGCGCCGCGTGCAGCGCATCGCGGGCGGCGACGGTGTCGACGGTCGGGCCGCCCCGATGGACCATGACCACGTGTGCGCCGCGGGCGCGGCACGAATCGAAGGCGTCGCCGAGCCCGCGCAGCACGTGGTCGACGTGGCGTGCCTCAGTGCCGGTGGGTCCGGCCACGAGCCGGAACACCACGACGAGCGGCAGGTCGAGCGCACGGGCCGCCGCGATCGCGGAGTCGAGGGCGAGGTTGTGCTCGCCGCGCTGTGCGCGCGCCATCCAGTAGATGACCGACCGACCATCCGGGTCGTGCGTCGGGTGCTCGTTCCACGCCAGCAGGCGCTCGGGCGCGCACTCGTGGACGTCGAGGGCGGCGAAGGTGCGCCGCGCGAGCTCCTGGCGCGCCGGCGTGGCGGGGGTCGTGAGGGGCGGCATGCACCTGTAGATTCGCACGGATGGCTCATTCGGATGACCCAACGCCCCAGGGCGAACACCCGCGCGCGAGCGATGCCCAGGTGGCGGCGCTCGCTGCGGAGCTCGAGCGGTCCGACTGCACCTTCGTGCTCTCCGGCGCCGGCATGTCGACCGAGAGCGGCCTGCCGGACTACCGTGGGCCGAGTGGCATGTGGCGCAATCGACGGTTCGAGGAGCTCGCCTCGATCGAGGCCATGCGCCGCGAACCGGCGGAGTTCTGGGAGTTCTACCGGATGCGGCTCGACCACCTCGGCGCCGCCGAACCCAACGCCGGCCACCGCGCCCTGGCTCGCCTGCAGGACGCCGGCGTGGTCGAGCGAGTCGTGACGCAGAACGTGGACGGCCTGCACCAGGCGGCCGGCAGCGACGACGTGCTCGAGCTGCACGGGTCCCTTCGCGTGGCGCGATGTCGCAGCTGCGGTCGTGAGCTGCCGATCGAGGCGGCGCGCGACCGCTGGGCGGCGGATCCCGACGCGGTGCCGCATTGCGACTGCGGGCACGTGCTCGGCCCGGGTGTCGTGCTGTTCGGCGAGCCCCTGCCGCTCGCGATCGAGCGGGCGTTCGAACTCGCCGAGCGCGCGACACTCTCGATCGCGCTGGGAACCAGCCTGGAAGTGTTCCCGGCAGCGCACCTGCCACTGGTGACGGTCGAGCGTGGCGGCGCGCTCGGCATCGTGACCCAGGGGCGGACGGGCTTCGACGACATCGCGGCCGTCCGCATCGACGCGCGGCTCGGCGACGTGCTTCCGCGGGTCGCTTCGCTCCTGCTCGACGCCTGAACCGGGTGGATTCCGGGGGTGGCCGCCTTCGGCACACCCGTGGCCCTCGGCGGCCAGCGACCCTCCGATCGCGACGTCGGCGCCGGTCGCCATCGCGACATGTGGGTGATGGTCCCCACCGGGACCGCGCCATTCAGGACCTCGGGAGGGTCAGGGAGCATGTCAGTCAGCATCAGCAACATTCGTCAGACGGTCTCGCAGCAGTCGGGACCCACGTCGACCTCGCGCTTCGCGACGGTTGCCAAGCACGCGGTCATCGGCGGTGCACTCGGCGCTGCTGCCGGCGCGGCCCTGTCCTTCACGGCGTTGCCGTTCATCGGGGCGTTCTCCGCACCGATCGCCGCTGCCATCGGCGGCGCTGCCGGGCTCGTGCTCGGTGGTCTCATCGGCCTGCTCCGGACGCGTGGATCGAGCGACGGCGCGCACGTCGGCGCCCGCATGATCCAGTCGCCGCCCCCGGCGCCTCGCAACGGCGCGGGCAACACGCCCCCGCCCCCGCCGCCGCTGCCGCGCTGATCCGCGCGTCGCCACCAGTCAGATGCATGCACGTGCGCGCCGTGGTCCTGGACCATGGCGCGCACGTGTGAGTCCAGAGGGTTCGCGGGCGGGTCTCAGCGACCGACGCGTGCGGCGACGAACGAGCCGCGCGACGCGGGCTCCTCGAGCAGCCGGTGGAGCACGTTGGAGAGGACGACGCGCAGGCGCGGGAGCCCTCGCTCCTGCGCGAGCCGGGCGCACTCCACCGGGCGCAGGAGGATGCCGCGGCGGTAGAGCATCGCGGTCATGCCGATGCGCACGGCATTGACGTGGATGCCGATCCCGAAGGCGAGCAGCAGGATGCCGAGGGTCGCGGCGATCCAGGTCTCGGCGCCGGTCATCGGCAGCTGGCTGCCTGCACCGCCGCCGGTGGTGGTGCGCGGCGCAGCGGTGGCGCCGGCGGCAGTCGATGGGGCAGCGACGACGGCGACTGCAGTTGCCGCAGTGGCACGGCGTGCAGCGGCGCGGCGGGCAGCCATGCGTCGGGCAGCCATGCGCTTGGCTGCTGCGGAGCGGACGACGGACGGCTTCGCCGCGACCGCGGGCGCCGGCGGGGCGACCTTGGGGGCAGCGGCGGCCTTGGCGCCACCGGTGGCGTCGGCGATGGTGACGTCGTCGCCTGATCCGCCGCCGGACACCTCGCGCTGCAGGTCGCGGTCGATGCCAGCCTTGGAGGAGGGGGTGGAGTCGCTGGTCAGGGTCCAGATCGCGAACGCGACGAGGCCGATGGCGACGAAGACCGGGAGCAGGCGCCCCCAGCGGACACGGGTGACGGTCGCGGGAGCGGCGCCGCCGCCGATCACGGGCAGCTGGACGACGGGCATGCCCTGCTGCGGGGTGAGCGGCTGCGTCGGGAAACCCCAGCCGTTCGGAACGTGCTGCTCGGCGTAGGCGGGGCTGTGCTGGATCTGCTGCATGTCACGCGTCCCTGGAGTGGGGCGGCGATGGAGCTGGCGTGCTCCCCGTCGCGTGTTGTTGCATTCGGATTATGATGTTCCGGATCTTGCAGATCGTCAATACACTCTTTGCGGCCAACGGCGTGGCCTTTGGTCGAACGTATGTTCGACCTGCGCGGCGAGCGGGTATCGAACGTGTGTTCGGTAGGAAGACGATGGAGGCGAGACGAGATGGAGCTGCTGCTCAAGGTGATCCTGGTTGGTTATGTGATGTACGCCGTGTTGGGCGCCCCGATGGTGGCGACGCACCGCGAGCGCTGGTAGCGCTCCACGAGATTCCCGGGGGTGGCGACGCGCACCGCGGTCGCGCCGTCTACGGGTGGGCAGGCAGGCGGGGGCGGCGACAGCGCGTGGGCGTGTCGTCGCCCCTGATGCGTGCCGGGAGGTGGTGGCCCTCTTCGCTGCGCACAAAAAGTTCGCTCCGAGCAGGCACAAAGCACATGTTGCCCAGGAGGTGGCCCATTTCGTGAAACAACGAGCGTTCCCCGACGCGATACATAGGTACATAGCGCATCGCTTCACCGGCGGACACAGTCCCCCCTGAACGCCTCGCGGACCACCGTCCCCCCTTTGGTCCGCGAAGCCGCCCGCCGGTGAATCCCGTCCCCCCTTGCGATGCGCATACGATCGGCACGAGCCCCCTCGCCCCGTCCCCCCTTGTGCGAGGGAGGCGGTGCCGGTCGACGAAAGGCCCTGGCCCCCGCGCCGGGGCCTTTTCGTCTTCTCCCCAGAAAGATCTCTTGTGCAGGGAGTTCCGGGGAGGCGGCCACGACCTGGCCCATTTCGTGAAACAGCGCGGTCCGGCGTTCTCGATAGACAGGAGAACATAGCGCGCGGCACGTGCCACTCGGACACCCCCCTCAGCGCCTGGAGCCCACCGTCCCCCCTTTGGAGCTCCAGTCGCCGTCCGCAGGCACGACCGTCCCCCCCTCGCCGCACGCAGTACGACCGACGCGCTCCCGCGTCCCTCCCGTCCCCCCTTGGGGCGCGGAAGCGCCGGTCGACCATGGTGGCCCTGGCTCTCGAGCCGGGGCCACCGGTCGTTGGTGGCCGCTTGCGGGCGCGGCGGAATTCGGCTTCCAGCAGGGTCTTTCGCAGGGGAGGCCGCGGAGTGGCCCATTCCGTGAAACAGCCGCGGAGCCCGACGCGATAGAGAGGTACATAGTGGGTTGGCCTGCCGGCCGGATGTCCTACGTCCCCCCGTCCTACTGATCGCGTTGTCCCCCGTCGATCAGTCTGCATCCGGCACTCGGCACCACCCGCACCGCTGCGTCACACGCGCCTGGCACATCGTCCCCCCGTCCGTGCCGGATGCGACAGCAGTCTGAGAAGCGCCCCGGTCGTCCCCCCGGGGCGCTTCGCTCTTCCGGGATGGGGGGGAGCGTCGGAGGTGCTCGATTTCTGGTGCGGGGGTCAAGCGATCGTGCTCGCGGCAGGGGAGTGTCAGGGGGGCGCTACGGCGGTGGTGTCGATGGACCCGGCCACGGGGGGCGGGGGCGGGGTGGCCGGCGCGGGCCAACGCGGGGCGGGAGCATTGAGGTCGGGGGTGGAGGCTCGATACCGTGCGATGGCACCAGCTCGCGCATGGACCGCGCGGGGACTTTCGGGAAGGGACGCCCATCCGATGACCATCGCACCCGTGCCGCCTGCACGAACCGGCAACCCCGGGATCGTGCCGCCATGGTTGCAGCGCCCGGTGAATCCGCCTGTCGGCGGCACCGAGCCCGCGCCCACCCCGGCTCCCGCCCCCGCGCCGACCCCGGCTCGCGACGCGCTGGGATACGTGCGCGTCCCCGGCGGCATCATCGTCGTCGACATCCCGGACGAGGCACCTCGCTCGACTCCCGGACGTGGATTCGGCGGCCGCGAGGGCGAAGCTGTTGGCAGCGACCGGCTGCAGCAGGAGCAGGCGCGCCTCGAGACGAGCATCTCCGACATCCAGGCCCGCTACCGCACGCTCGGCATCAAGGATTCCGAGGGCAATGGACCCGTGGTCGCGAAGTTCAGCCCCGCCTTCCCGAACGCCGCCTACCTGCCGCTCGGCAGCGAGGAGCTCGGCATGCCGGCCGACTCGATCGCGGTCGGCGTCGACCCGCGGTCACGCACCCCCTTCACGGACGCCGACGATGTCGTCGCGCACGAGCTGGCGCACCGCGTCATCGACCACATGACGAGCGAGAAGCTCGAGCTGTCGCCGCTCAGCGAGGACGGGGCTGTCCACGAATCGCTCGCCGACACGTTCGCTGCCCTGATCGACGATGACTGGGTGCTCGGCGAGGACCTGGTCGCACCGATCCGCGACATGTCCAACCCGGAGCGACTCGGCCACCCGGACAACGTCAACGACCTCGATCGCGTGCTGTCGCCCAAGGGTGGCCACATGCACCCGATCCCGCTCACGACCGGCGACGTCGCCCGCGACCCGCGCACCGGCGATCCGATCCTCGTGCCGGACTGGCACGTCGTGGCAGGCATCCCGAACAAGGCGGCCTCGCTGATCGGCGAGGCGCTCGGGCGCGACACGACGGCGAAGATCTACCTCAAGGCAGTGCGCGACTTCGTGCGGCCCGGCCAGCAGGTCGAGGGCCTCGCCCTGGCTACGCTCAAGTCAGCGAGCGCGCTCTACGGGGGCGACAGCCCGCAGTACCAGGCGACCCAGGACGCATGGGACGCCGTCGGCGTCCTCGGCCTGCTCGACGCCGCGCGCGAGCAGGCTCCCGCCACCCGCTGACCTAGCAGGCGACCACGAGCGAGCGGCTGACCGCGTTGTTGGTCTCGCTCGCCTCACGCAGGCGTGCCTGCGCGTCCAGCACCACCGTCAGCGCGTGTCGCCCGGCCGGGCAGTAGCTGAGCTCGAGCTCGGCGACGGTCGCGCCGCCCGCCTCGATCGCACCGAGCGTGCTGCTCGTGAGCACGGTGCCATCGAGCAGCGCCAGCACGCCCGTGCCGGTCGCGGCGGCAGCATCGCCCTCGTTGGCCACGGCCACGCGCAGCAGGGCGCCACCAGAGCCGGAGCGCGTGAAGGTGACCCGGCCCGGCGACAGGTCCGCGCGCCGCGGCGCAGCTGTGGCGGCGTCCGA
>JAOPYU010000336.1 GCA_025964455.1 Thermoleophilia bacterium
GCGACGATGCCGGTCGCGACGCCCGTGCGCGCACCCAGCGCGATGGTGGTGCACAGCACGATCGTGGTCGTCGCCTCGACGCTGTAGATCGGGACCACGACATTGAACGCAGCAGCCGTGACGGCGAGCACCACGACGAGCGCGACGCGTGAGGCGCCATCGATGCTCGCCATCGACCAACGCCACGCGGCAAGCGCGACGAGGATCCCGGCCAGGAGCGTGAGCAGTGCCGTCATGGCGTCGCGTCCTGTCGGTCGGCGGTCGCCGGCGTCGCCGGATCGACCACGAGTGCCCCGTGCGCGTCACGCGCCACCTGGATGAGGGTCGGGCCGGTGCGCACGTCCAGTCGCAGCCGGTGGGTCGCGATCGCTGCCGCGAGCGCCGGGTCGTGGGTGGCGACGAGCACGACCCCGCCGGCTGCGGCGTGCGCGAGCAGGTGGCACGCGACCCAGTGCCGCGAGCGGGCATCCATGCCGCGCGTGGGCTCGTCGAGCAGCCAGACCACGGGGCGGTGTGCGGTTGCCGCCACGAGCGCGAGTCGCTGGCGTTCACCGACGCTCAGCTCCGAGGGGTGCGCATCGAGGCGATCGCTGAGCCCCGCCGCGGCGAGCGCCTCGTGCGCCGGGCCGGTGTGGCGCCCGAGCGTGCGGCAGGTGAGTTCGATCGCGTGCCGCACGGTCCGTCCCGGCAACAGCGCACCTGCGCCCTGCGACAGGAATCCGATCTCGGCGACGGATCCCGCGAGCGCGGTACGGTCGCGCCCGTCGATGCGCACGCCGCCCCTCGACGGGTGCAGGCCGCGGATCGCACGCAGCAGCGTCGACTTGCCGGTGCCGTTCGGGCCCTCAAGCGTGACGATCGACCGGGCCGGCAGCGCGAGGGCGAGGCCGCGGAGCAGGGTTCGTGGCGGTGCGGCATCAACGCCCGGAACATCGAGGCGGTCGATCGTGACGACGAGTCGCGGCGCATGGTCGGTGGCCGGCGGGTTGGGCACGAGCCCCGCGTAGGCGTCGGCCAGCAGCGCCGGCGCGGTGGTTGCGAGCTCGCTGGCCCGTACATCCGCCACGATGTGCCCGTCCTCGCAGACGAGGACGCGGTCGGCGCGGTCGCGCACGTGGTCGAGTCGGTGCTCGGCGAGCAGCACGCCGATCCCACGGTCGCGGCGGGCCTCGTCGACCGCGTCCCAGAAACGGCGTTCGCTGAGCGCGTCGACCTGCGACGTCGGCTCATCGAGCACGAGCAGCGCGGGTTCGATGGCGAGCGCTGCAGCGAGCAGGACGCGCTGGAGCTCGCCGCCGCTCAGGCTCGCGCAGTCGCGTCGGGCGAGGTGGCGCAGACCCATGCGGTCGAGTGCGCGGAGCACGCGAACCTCGATCTGGTCGATGTCGATCCCGGCGTGTCGCAGCCCGAACGCGACCTCCTCCGCCACGCGGCCGACGAGCACCTGCGTCTCGGGGTCCTGGAAGACTGCGGCGATCCGCACGCCACCGGTCGAGCGGATGCCACGGCGCACGTGCTCGCCCAGCAGCACCTGGCCGGTGCGGGTGCCGCCGGTCGTCGAGGGCGCAACACCCGTGATGGCGTCGAGCAGCGTCGACTTCCCGCTGCCCGAGGCGCCGGTCACCACAACGAGCTCTCCCGGCTCGACGACCAGCGACGCGTCATGGAGCGAGGCCACGTGCGCCCCGGGATACGTCACCGACACGGACCGGAGTTCGAGGCGTCGGCCGCCTCCCTCGGGCGCGGTGACGGTCGCGACCGAGACGAGCTCAGTGCCGACCGCCGGCATTCGGGTTCGCAGCGGCGCGAGGATCGCGCAGGCCGCAAGCGCCGCGAGGGCGAGCGCAGGCCCGCCGGGCCAGCCCTCAGCCGCCGTCAGCAGCTGGGGTGGTGGGGGCTGGATCGCTCCGATCGCGCGTCCGGCGATGGAGCCAACCACCAGCAGGGTGGCAGCCGCGAGCACGAGTCGGTCGATGCGGGGGTCGCGGGCCACGCCCGACCGCAGCTCCTCGTGGCGGAACGCCTCGGTCGTGGGACGCGGCGCGACCCCGAAGCCACGCGTCTCGAGCGTGGCGGCCGTCTGGAAGGCACGGTCGAGCATGCCCGAGATCGTCGCCTCCCACAGTGCGATGACCGAACCCGCGCGCTCGCCCAGCGGCGCACCGCGATCGAAACGCCGGCCGCGACTGCCGAGCTCCTCGCGAGCTCCGCGCAGGTCGCGCGCGAGCAGCGGACGCAGGCGCGCCGCGAGCCCGGCCAGCAGCGCAGTGCGTGGGCTGAGCCGGCTCGTGGTCGCCAGCAGCAGCTCGGCGGGCACGATCGCGAGCAGGCACGTCGCCAGCACCTGCGCCGGGATCCGGAGCGCACCCGCGATCGCACCCAGCCACTCGATCGGCCCGCTGGGCGCGCTCCAGACACCTGCGCCGTAGGTCAACGAGAACGAGCCGTCGACCACGGCAACCCCGGGCACCACGACCAGAAGCCCCGCCCCGACGACCAGCGCGAGCACCAGCATCCGGGTCATGCCGCTCCGCACCGCGAGCAGCGCAAGTGACGCGAACGCCGACGCGACGAGGACCGGCTCCGCCGTCAGGTTGAGCGCGATGAGCATCGATGCCCACGCCGCCAGCGCGGCGCCTGCTCCGAGCGCGGGACGACGCGTCGCCACCATCAGCGGATCACGCGCCCCTCGCGGTCCACGGCGCAGGCCAGGTAGAACTGGCAGCTGCCCGAGCGCAGCGCACGCGCGGCCGCGTGCACGCCTTCATCCGTCGTGCCCGTGATCAGGAACACGAGCGTCCCGTCGGGTTCACCGTCGGTCGTGCTGGCCCATACGAGCCCCTCGGCATCCTGCAGCCGCTCGCTGAACTCCATGTCCGGGTCCTGGCGGCGGATCTCGGTGCCCTCGATCCAGATGGTCAGCCCGTAGGCCCGCGGATCGAATCCGATGTCGGCGATGTTGGGATCCAGGCGCACGTCCTCCCACCTCGCGAGGATCAGGTTGGCACTGCCCTTGCGGACCGCCACCGCGGTCTCGGACCGGTCGTCGCCGCCGCCACTGTCCTCCCCGCCGATGCCCGCAACGCCGCCTCCGCCGGAGATCGACACGATGTTGGGGTCCAGTCGCGAGAAGACGCTGTCGCGGAAGTACTCGGCGTCCTTCTGGAAGTCACCACCGTAGGAGATGCGCAGCGGCCGTTCCGCGTCGCGCCAGCCCGAGAACAGCGGCTCGGGGAAGGTGCCGACGGCGACCGGCAGCCGTTCGTAGATGTCCGTTCGCCGCAGGTCCCACCACACGCTCTGGCCCGGCTGCAGCCGGTAGCGATCCGGGCGAACGCCGAGGGTCTCGATGCCGTCGACGCGGTAGAACCAGGCCGCCTCCTCCGGACCGAAGGTCCGCAAGGCGCCGCCGCCTTCGCCGTTCACCTGTGCGATCGTCCCCTCAGGCGTCAGCCGCACGTCGGCGACGGACTGCAGCGCGTCGAGCGCGGTGTCGCCACGCTGGATGCGCAGGCTGCGCCGGGTGACGAGCGTCCGGCCGCCGTCTGTCGTCACCACGACCCAGGCGCGGCGGCCCAGGATCCGGGTCGACGAATCGGTCGGATCGCTCCGCAGCGACGACGCGTCGCATCCAGCCAGCAGCACGCCCGCCGCGAGTACGGCGAACGCCACGCAGGCGCGCGCGAGCAGGCGGATAGGATCAGTCCCCATGCCCTCTTCGTCGAACCACGCGCGCGCGCCGTTTCGTCGCATCCTTCGGCTCCTCGCCGTGGGAGCGTGGGCGGCCCTCATCTTTGCGGCCAGCTCGCGGCCCGATCTGCGCGTCTCCAGCGACGATGCCCTTGATCTCGTGCTCCGCAAGGCGGCGCACATCGTCGTGTTCGGGGTCCTGGCCGTGGTCGTCGCGCGGTGCGTCCACGCAGATGCTCGGTGTTCGCGCCGCGCACTGCTCGTCGCGGCCCTCATCACGCTCGCCTACGCCGCCAGCGATGAGTGGCACCAGACGTTCGTCGAGGGCCGGGTGGGGCACCCGCGTGACGTCGTGATCGACATGTTCGGCGCCCTTGTCGCCCTCACCGGTTTCGCCCGTCACTCGGCGCGACCACCCGTCCACTCCGGAGCATCCACATGAGCCAGGCAGCAACCATCGTCTTCGTCGAGCACGTGCTCTGGACCCCCGACGATGCCTGGCGCGATGCGCTCGAGCACCTCGCCGGGCGATTCGCCCGCGTCGCCGCGCTCGACGTCGACGAGGTCCTCGAGCTGGACGGATTCGCCGCCCAGGTCGACGCCATCGCCACGTGGGCCGAGTCCACTGGCGCCGACCCCGAACGCGAGCTCGGTCGCTGGTTCGACGAGCACCTCTCGTTGCACGTCCGACCCGCCCCCACGATCACGCGCGCCGTCCGGGCGCTCGCGGCGGCGGGCGAGGTGCACCTGGTCAGCGCACTTCCGGATCGCGCTGCCGAGAGCATCACCCGACACGCCGGCTGCTGGCGCTCGGTCGCGTCGCTCACCGGCGACGTGCGCGACGCGGCCGCGCTCGGCGCGGTGCTCGCGCGACACCCGGGCACAGCGCTCGTCGCCGACGCCGCGGCCACCCCGATCCCGGCCGGCGTCGACGCTCGTGCACTCTCGGCCCCCGCGGCCTGACGGGTGATCCAGCCGTCCGCGCCACGAGGCGCGACGGTTCCCCCTCGACGCGCCGACGGTTCAGTCGTACGGTGGCGTCACGGATCACTGCGTCTGGGCCCCACGCCCCACATGCAGCGCCGCTCGACAGCACGGGACGCGAACGAGCAGCCGAAGGATCCATCGGGGTGACGCACGGACGGCCGGGACGCCAACCGCGTGTCGAACAGGGGAACGGGACGATTATGGGTTCGGTCAACGCGACCACTGCGGCGATGCCGCACGCGCATGCGGCTACTGCCGGCGCCACCACCACCGGAGCACACGCCGCGCACGTCGAGCCGAAGGCTCCGCGCTCGGGCGATCCGCGCTTCGTCGATGGCTCGACGGGCGAGTTCGGCCAGTCGAAGACGATCAAGCAGCAGGACGGCCCTGCCTACGGCGGCGAGCCGGTCAAGAAGAACCAGAACGGCGACGACAAGAAGCAGAACAACTACGGCGTGACGGACGCGAACTTCACGCGCACGTGGGGCGTCATCGCGGATCCCGATTCGGGTCAGCCGATGAGCTACGCCCAGACGATGCAGGCCTACAACGCTGCCGGCGCCATCGAGTCGCTCTACCCCGAGGTGTACGCCAAGCTCGTCGCCAATCAGGATGCTGGTCGCGGCACGGTGCTTGGCGGCGCGCTCAAGATCTTCGGCATCACCAAGTCCGACGGCGCCAACGGTGCATCGCTCGCCGGCATCGACGATGCGACGCAGGGACAGATCCAGGGCGCCCAGCTCGGCAACCTCGGTTCCCTCAAGGCCACGGTGCTCGACACGCAGGACTTCAAGGGCCGCGAGTGGAACCGCGCCCATCACCCGGGCAGCTCCTGGACGGCGATGAAGCCGCTCGTGGAGCAGCAGGGCCTCGACTGGGCCGATGCGGCGCTCATGACGGGCGACTCGATGATCTCCTGGTCCGGGCGCGTGCTCGGCTCCAACAACCAGGACGGCAACAAGACCGGCTTCGCCGATGACGAGCTCGCCGGTCTCAAGTACATGGCGCTCATGGAGCAGACGAGCGGCAAGAACATCATCGAGAGCGTGCTCGGCGGCCACGCGGCGACGCACCTGCCCGACGACAAGCTCACCAACCCGAAGATCAACAAGTTCATCGGGCTGCCCGAGGGCTACCGCCCCACGACGCCCGAGGACATGAAGATGGTCGCGGGCCGCATCCGGCAGTGGGTGCTCCAGCCGTCGGTGCAGGTCGATCAGGGCGAGTTCGAGAAGTTCGTCAAGGCGGGCAACAAGACGCCGCTCGGCCAGCAGCTCAACGGCAGTGGCCTGCTCGCGCAGGTCCAGTTCGAGCCCAAGGAGCAGAACAACGGCGGCGGAGGCGGCGGCGGCAACAACGACGCGGCCGAGACCGCGGCGACGGTGCCCACCGGCCTCGGCCAGGGACAGCTCACTGCGGCTGACACCACTGCGGTCGGCGGCGGCGACATCGCGCCGATCAACCTGCCGGGCTCGCCCACGATCGACACACGCCCGACGCTCGCCAACCTCGGCCAGGGCGGACCGTTCCCGGTCATCGACCCGGCGACCAACAAGCTGAACAAGCGGCTGCAGGACCAGCTCATGACGGCCTACGTCGAGATGCTCTACAAGCTCAACGACAGTCCGTTCCTGGATGACCGGGAAGAGCGCGACGCCTTCGTCGAGGGCGCCAAGAAGGGCGTGCAGTTCCTCAAGGACGCGACCGCGGTCGATCCCAAGCTCGTGACGGCACTCAAGGCGGAGGCCGCCGCCGCGATGAAGGACGGCAAGCTCTCGCCCGAGGAGCGCGAGGCGCTCTCCGAGAAGCTCGGCGAGGCCGGCCTCGAGGACCTCGCTGCGGCGGTCAAGGATGGCAAGGTCACCGACAAGGAGCTCGCCGCCTTCGACGAGAAGCTGGACGGCGCCGTCTCGGCCAAGCTCGAGAAGGACCTCACCAAGGCGCTCGAGGACGGCAAGCTCTCGCCCGAGGAGCGAAAGGCGATCGAGGGTCGCCTCGGCAAGGAATCACTCGACGCGCTGGAGGCCGGCATCAAGGACGGCACGGTCACCAAGGAAGAGCTCGAGGCGATCACCAAGGGCGTCGAGACCGACGACAAGGCCGCCAAGGATCCGAAGGCCAAGGACGCGAAGGACCCGAAGGCCGGGGCCGAGGACGCAGCGTCCGGCGCGGAGAAGGTCTCGGGCGAGAAGAACGGTGACACCCCCGAGGGCGCGACCGATGCGAAGACCGGCGCGACCAAGGTCAAGGCCGACACCAAGGACGCCAAGGATCCCAAGGCTGGCGACACGAAGCCGGCAACGGACGTGAAGCCGGCGGCTGACGCCAAGCCGGCGACTGACGCCAAGCCCGCGAGCGATGCTCAGCCTGCCACATCGGGCGGCGAGTCAGCCGACAAGCCCGCGGAGCTGCCCGTCGCGGCCTGACCTGGGCCGAGCGTCGCTCAGCCGAGCAGCAGCTCGACGAGCTCGTCCTCCTTGGACGGCTCGAGGATCGCCATGACGCGGTCGCCCGGCTGCACGACCGTGTCGCCAACCGCGATCGTCGACTGGTTGTCGCGCGTGACCGAGATGAGCCGCGTGTTCTGCGGCATCTTGATGCCCTTCACCGGCATGCCCACGATCGGCGAGCCGGCGCTCACGTTGAGCTCGATGATCTCGAGGTTCTCGTGGCGCAGGTTGAGCATGTTGACCACGCGGTGGTCGGGGACCTCGTGCTCGATGAGCGAGAGGATCGACTGCGCGGCGCTCACCGTGAAGCGGACGCCGAGGGCGTCGAAGTGCTCCTGGTTGCGCGGGTCGTTGACACGTGCGATCACCTTGCCGGTCTGGAACTTCTCCTTCGCCAGCTGCGCGATGACGATGTTCTCCTCGTCGCGACCGGTGACCGCGATCACCAGGTCGGCGCGGCTCACGCCCGCGACGTCGAGCACGGCGGTCTCGGTCCCGTCGCCATGGAGCACCATGTGCTCGTACTCGGCCTCCAGCTGTGCGAAGCGGCCCTTGTCGCGCTCGATGAGCACGCTCTCGTAGCCGAGCCCGGTCAGCGCGCGAAGCACGTTGTAGCCGACCACGCCTCCACCGACGATCACTGCGTACATCGGGTGTCCCTCAGTCCTCTGCGGCCAGTTCGGCGACGACGATCGCGGCTTCGACCGGATCGACCAGGGCGATCATCTCGCCGATCGCCCGATTGGTCGGGCACACGACGTTCAGCCCGCGCTCCTCGTAGAACGCTGCCTTGTCCGGATCGAACACGCGGACGACCACGTTCGCGACGTGGTAGCGACGCTGCGCGATCTGTGCGATCACGACGTTGACGTTGTCGTCGTCGGTCGATGCGATGAAGGCGTCCGCCACGAGGATGCCGGCGCGCTCGAGCACGTCGGGATCCATGGCCTCGCCGACGAAGAAGTCGCCCGAGAAGTCGTCGCCGCCGAGGCGGATGAGCGAATCGGGGTCGTTGTCGACCACCGCCACGTCATGTCCGCCGTGGATGAGCGAGAGCGCGATGGCTGAGCCGACGCGACCGGAGCCGAGGATGATCACCTTCATCGTCGGCACCCTACCAGTGCGTGGGGCGCGTCATGCCGTCGGACGGCCGCTCGCGAGGGACGCCGCCTTGCGCGCCCGGCGCGCGTCTCCGGCGGCTCGCAGGGATTCCTCCGGCAGCGACAGCACGACGACATCGCACGGCGCGTGGCGCAGCACGAACGACACGCACTTGCCGAAGACCTCGTCGCCGTGGCGGTGCTTGGAGCGCATGGCGATGAGAACGGCATCCGAATCGCGCCGCTGCGCCTCCTGGCAGATGGCGCGACCGGCGGCCCGCGCGCGCGCCACCGAACTGGACAGGCGCACATCGAGGCTCGAGGCTGCTTCGCGGATCCCGCTCAGGCGGCGCATCGTCTCGCGTTCGATGTCCCCGAGCGGTGCGTCCAGCGGGAGGATGAGCGGCAGCTCGTGCACGAGCATCACGGCGACCTCCGTGGGCCGCGGGTCGTCGGAGTCGAGCAGCTTCTGGGCGAGGCCGATCAGCTCCGCGTCGCCGGCGCCGTACAGCAGCCCCGGCTCAGGTCGCACGGCGACGAGCAGCCGCCGGTAGCTGCGCGCGTCGATGTCGGGCGATTCGATCTGGCGCGGGTCGACGCGTGCCCGGATCGGCAGGCCGTGCGTGATCCGGTAGGTCGCGTATCCGACGAAGCCGAACACCATCCATGCGAGGCCGACCACGCGCGCCGCATCGTGCGTTGCGATGACGAGCACCCACATCGCCCCCGATGCGATGGTGCCGGCGAGCACGAGCAGCGACACCCGACCGCGGCCGAGCTGCACGTTCCAGGGCGCGATGAACGGACGCTCCAGGTCGGGCTCGGTGTAGCGCAGCCGCATGATGGCCAGACCTGCGAGCGTGGTGGTGAAGGTCGCGCCGAACGCGTACACCTGCGCGAGCACCACCGCGCTGTCGCTCAGCGAGATCGTCACTGCGAGCAGGACGAGCGAGAGCAGGGTCAGGACGGCGACGGCGCGACGCGGTACACCAGTGCGCCGGTCGATCCGGAACAGCGCCGACGGTGCCTGGCGGTGCCGGCTCATGAAGTAGGCGGCGCGACCCATGCCCGCCACGGCGGTGCTCGCGGCCAGCAGCAGGACCGCTGCCGCGAGCAGGCCGATCACCGTGCGGAAGGTCGTTTCGACCCCGCCGGGCAACCCGAGCGCATCGATGATCCCGATGACGGGGCGATCGACCCAGCCATCTGCCTGGCCGAGCTGCGTGGATGCGGCTGCGCCCGTGCCCGTGACCGGCTGCGCCGTGAGCCCGACCACGCTCATCGCCACGAACACCACGACGCTCACGAGCGCCGACCAGATGAGCGGCCGCGGCACGAGGCGCCCGGGCTTGTCGATCTCCTCGCCGAGGTTCGCGATCGTGTCGAGGCCGGTGAACCCGATCATCGCGATCGGGAGGGCGAAGAGGATTCCCGACCAGGTGGGCGTGGTGCCGATCTCGAGCCGCGCCGTGAGCAGCGACGGCTCGAACACGAGCGCGAAGCCGAGCACTGCGAGCAGCAGCTGGGCGACGAGCGCCACCAAGGCGACGATGATCCCGGCGCGCGCGCTGGCCCTGACCCCGCGCAGGGTCAGCAGGGCGACCCCGATGATCATCGCGCCGGTCGCGTAGGCGTCAACGGGCGAATCGAGCAGGAAGTGGAGTCCCGGGATCGAGCCGACGTAGTGGACACTGAAGTACGCCGTGAGCACGACCAGGATCAGGTAGTCGAGCAGCAGCGCCCAGCCGGCGAGGAAGCTCCACAGGTCGCCCAGCCCGCGTTGCGCGAATCCTGCGGCGCCGCCCGCCTGCGGGAGCATCGCGATGCCCTCGATGTAGCCCAGGAGCGTCAGCAGGAAGACGCTGCCGGTGGCGATGAACACGAGCGGGGTGACACCAAGGGCCTCGTCGGCGACGACACCGAGCGAGACGAACACCGCCATCGCGAGGTTGATCGAGAGCACACCGGCGATCAGGCCGAGGCCCACGCCGGGCTTGAGTCCGGGTTGTCGGCGCTCAGCCATCGTCGCCTCCGCCTTCACGTGGCTGGTCGACGCCGCCGCGGCCACGACCTTCGAGGGCGCGCTGCAGCTTGATGCGCGCGATCCCCGCAGCGACGAGTCCCGGCCCGACGATGTGGCCGAGCACGAGGTGGTCGAATCCCGCTTCCTGCACGGCGCGGGCGAACACCGCGACGCCGAGGCCGACGAGCAGCCCGGCCATGATGGTTCCCATCCGCGCGATCGCGTTCATGCGCTGCCCCTCGCGCCGGGGAGGATGTAGTCGTCGCGCTCACGGACGATCACGACGCGCACCGGGCTGCGGCGCATGATCCGCTCGTTCGTGCGCCCGACCAGGCTCAGGCCGAGGTGGCGGCGCGGATTCACGCCGAGCACGATGAGCTGGGTCTCGCGGCGCATCGCCTCCTCGAGGATCGCGACCTCCGCGCGACGGGTGCGCAGCACGCGGGTGACGACCTCCACGCCGAACTCCTCGCCGATCGTACGGGCGTTGTCGAGCTGCTCGTTGAGCTGCAGCTCGGGTGCGCCGAGCTCGGCGTTGAGCGGCAGGCTCTGCGGCACCTCCATGGCGCCTGCCACGACGATCTGGGCGCCGCGCTCGGCGGCCAGCTTGCAGGCGAGGACCATCGCGGAGTGATCGAGCCGGTTGCCGAGCACCGGGACCATGATCGCGTGGTAGGCGATGTCCGCGCTCGGCGGGGCGATGACGATCGGGGCGCGCGCCGTCTCCGTGAGCGTGAGCCCCTGGGAGCGTCGGTACAGCACGTAGACGACCGGGCCAACGAGCATCCACCCGAAGCCGATCAGGCGTTCGAGCGGGTGGGTCGCCACCTGCACGACCCACGCGCCGCCGGTGCCGACGGCGCCGAAGAGCGCGAACAGCGCGATCGACCGGCCGCCGATTCGTACCCCCATCGGCGCGGTCCAGGGCCGCTCGTCCCCGCGCCAGCGCATCCAGAACACGGAAATGTGCGCGATCGTGAACGAGAGCATCGCGCCGAATGCGTACAGGCTGCCGAGCACCTCGCTCTCGCGATCGCCGCTGATGCCGACCTGGCCATCGCTCCAGAAGTGGAACAGGGGCGGCAGCAGCAGCAGGCAGCCCACGCCGCTGAAGATGAGGATCGAGAACCACGGCGTCAGGTATTTCGGGTGCAGCGTTCGCAGCAGCTGCGTCATCTGCCGGTACTGCGCCATAGAGTAGGTCAGTCGACTGACCCCGATCACGCCGGCGTTGGTCGCGATGAACAGGATCACCGCCGCGAGCACGCCGACGTAGCCGAGGGCTGCCTTCTCGATCCACCCCGGGGGAAGGTGGAACGAGTCCACGATGCCGATGAACGGATCGCCTGCGTACTTGGTGCCGAGCTCGGTCTCGAACTTTCCGGGCGAGACCTCTC
>JAOPYU010000009.1 GCA_025964455.1 Thermoleophilia bacterium
GATTCGGCGTCACGCGCGAGCGCATCCGCCAGATCGAGGCCAAGACGTTGTCGAAGCTCAAGAGCTACCGCGACACCAAGAAGCTCGAGGCATACATCCGCTGACCAACGCGCGCACTCGCGCACCAACCAGCGTATTCACCGGGCCGTCCCATCAGGGGCGGCCCGGAATCGTTTCCCCACTGAATTTTGTGACGTTGTCGTCGCTATGCGAGTACAACGTCACAAAATTTTTGGGGTGGGAGGCCGGATGCGACGTCGTCCCGGAAAAAAGTCGGCGGGGACGCAGCCCGAAGGCCACGCCCCCGCCGGAGGGGAGATAACGACGTAGAAGCTCCGACGGGGTTCGGCGTCCGTGCCGTTGCACCGTTGGTTGCCGCCCGCGGTGGCTGACATCCCGTCAGCTGGTCCGCCAGAGCCGATCGAGCCGGGGCCCGACCGCGTCGTAGTCTTGTGTTCGCAGCCGGGGCTCGGAGGGGGATTCGAGCGGGATCCCGGCTACCCCGTGAGCGTGACGCACGCGCGGGCGCTCCACAACGCTCGAGGCGCCGCCCGGCCGGACCGGCTCGCGCAGTGGCCGCGGCGGGCCACGTGCGATGGTTGGCCGACGCGGGGGCGTTCGATTGGACGGGGCGGGTACAGTCGAGGCAGATGGATGACGCGACCCCGCAGCCGGAGATGGGCCTCGGGCCCGATCCGGAACTGGTCCGCGAGCTGCTCGCGATCCGACCCGGGGGCCTGGGCGACGTCGTGCGCGCAGTCCCGGCGCTGCGCCACCTGCGCGCCACCTATCCCACGGCGCGCATCACGGTTGCTGCCGAGGCGCCGGCACGCGAGCTGCTCGGCTCGTGCCCCTACGTGGATCGCGTGATCGACCTGCGCCGTCCGAGCGAGGCACTGCTCGAGCGCTTCGAGGTCGCCATCTCGTTCGCGCCGCCCGGCGCCGACGCCAAGCTCTCGGTTGACGATGTGAACGCTCGATTCCGCGCGGCGTGGAGCGAATCGGGGGAGGGTGTTCGGGGCGCGATCCGCCCGCACTGGCCCGAGCGCACGCCGGATGCGTCGCGGATGCTGCGGCTCGCGTGGCTGCTCGGCGGCGACCTCCACGAGGATCCGAGCTTCGGCCTGTGGCCGAGCCTCGTCGATCGCAACGGCGCCGCCCAGCTGGTCGCCGAGGCGAGCCGTCCGATCGCGCTCGTGCACGTCGGGGCCGGTACGGCTGCCCGGCGCTGGCCGGCAGAGCGCTGGACCCGGGTGATCGACCTGCTCGAGCGCACCGGATTCGAGGCCGTACTCGTAGGTGCGGGCCGCGATCGTTCGTCGACGGCGGCGGTGGTCGCCGGCGTCGTGCATCCTCCGCTCGACCTCGTGGGCCGAACGAGCGTCGGCGAGCTCGTCGGACTGCTCGAGCGGTGCGCCCTCTTCATCGGCGCTGATTCGGGGCCTGCGGCGTTGGCCGGTGCGCTCGGCGTGCGAAGCGTCATCGTGGGTCCGGCGACCGCGGTGGAGCACCAGGCACGTCCCGGGCACGTCGACCTGGTCGCGGCCGGCGCCTGCGTTCGATGCGGCGAGCATGCGTGTGACCATCCACCGGCGGCGGCCGCGGATGTCTCGCTCGAACGGGTCCTCGGTCGTCTCGAACTCGCCGCCGCGACGGCGTTCGAGCGCTGGCAGGCAGCGCGGATCGCCTGAGAATTGCCGGGACGGTCGGCATCCGTGCCGACCGTCCCGGGTGTTCCTGATCGAGGGCGCATCCTGCGCCTGACAGCCTGATCAGTGCGCGGGCGGGGCATCCACCGGCGCGGGTGTGGCGGGCGCGACGTGCGCCTCGGTGACGACGACCGGGGCCGTTGCGGGCGCTGTGACGGGTGTCGTCATCTCGTCCACGACCGGGGTCGTTCCAGCTGCCGTCGCACCGGCTGCTGCATCCTGTGTGGCGGCGATGGGCGCCGACGGGTCGACCGCCGGGGCGTCGATCGCCGCGATCGCGTCGCTCGGAACCATGGCGCGCGCGCCGTCCGGGACCGGGTCGCCGACCTCCGACGATGCGATGCCGGTGTTGCCTTCCGGCTTGGTCTCGCCTTCCGGCTTGGTCTCGCCTTCCGGCTTCGTCTCGCCCTCGGGCTTGGTCTCGCCTTCCGGCTTGGTCTCGCCTTCGGGCTTGGTCTCGCCACCAGGCTTCGCGGGATCGGGCTCGGCCGGCTTCGCGGGATCGGGCTCGGCCGGCTTGGCGGGATCGGGCTCGGCGGGCTTCGCGGGATCCGGTGCCGGCTCGGGCGCCTTGGGCATCGGGAAGTTCTTCCAGCCGTGGAACTTGGTGTCGAGCGGGTCCTCGTGGATGAGGGAGGCGAGCAGCTTGGTCGCCTCGGCGGCGTCGGCAGGCTCGAACCCTGCGCGCTTGGCATAGAACTGCGCGAACGGGTTGGAGACCGCGTAGCCGATCTGGTGCGAGCCCTCCGAGAACGGCTTCCAGAAGACCTCGGTCGCCGTCGTGGCGCGAGCGCTGCTCTTCTCGATCGACGTGTCGACCTTGCCGATCAGCTTGTTGAGCAGGTTGACCGCGAGCTTCGCCGGACCGCGCGGCTGCAGGTTCTCGCTGACCGACGCGACGAGTCCACCGGCGGTCTTGTTGAGCGCGCCGACCGCATCGTGGGTGACTGCACCCTGGACGAGCGCGGCATTCGTCATCTCGCCTGGGACCTCGAACGGCTGGTGCGCGATGCGACCTGCCGTGAGGACGACCTTGGGCATGAACTTGGGACCGACGGGCTCTGCCATCAGGGGGACCTCCGTGTGGGACGGGTACGGGCTGGGGCTGTCTGGTCGATCCACTCCCACAGCGGACCTTCCGGTGTGACGAGCAGCAGTGCGACGCTGCAGATCACGCCGGTACTTCGGGGTCGGCCGCCGCTCGGACAGGGCACCTCGCCGGGTCTGGCCCGGTGGGTCCACGGCGGTGGCCGCATGCGGGTCGCACGACCCGATGGACGTGGCCGCCGGAAGAGCGACGGGCGCGATCCGCACCGCCCCAGACGGTGGATGGATCGCGCCCGAGCGCGGTGTCGATCGGCATGCGGCAGGCCCCAGCGACCGCGCGTGCCATGTGTGTCACTGGCCCGCGCCGGGCGAACGGGACGTTTCCGTCGCGACGCCCGGCGCGTGCCGGTCCGTGAGTGGTCAGGCTGCGATCTGGCCTGCCCCTTCGGCAGCCTGTACGGCTGCCTCGGGTGCCTGGCCGGCCGGCGGACCGGCAGGCGCCTCCGGAGCGGCGGGCGCCTCTGTCGATGCCTCGACGACCTCGGCTGCGGCCGGGGGCGCGCCTCCGAGCTCCTCGGCGGTCGGGAACTTGAACAGGCTTCCCGCGAGCGCCGCCTTGATCGTGTCAGCCGTCGGCTGCTCGATGCCGGCCTTCTTGGCGTACCAGTAGGCGCCTGGCCCACCGAGTGCCTGTCCGACCTGCGCCATGCCGTCGCCGAACGGGTCCCAGAACACGGTCTTGTTCCGGGTGGCGATGTCGCGGCTGTGCTGCACCGAACCGTTGACCTTGGCCAGCAGGCCGACGAACCACTTCGCCGGGCCACGCGGTTCGAGCGACTGCAGTCCCGATCCGAGCGCGCCGGTGATGCCTTCGACGAGGTCGTGGTTCATCTTGCCGACGTTCGTCGCCGACTCGTTGAGCTGCTTGGGGATCGTGAACGGGTAGTTGATGATCTTGGAGCCGACGAGGCCGGCCTTCGGGAGGATCCCGGGAGTGTTGGCAACCATGCCTATCTCCTACTGGGTTGGTGCGCTCCCACAGCGCTGGGGTTGGCTGGGTGGGTGGTGCTTCCGTGCGGTGCGACACCAACTGCGAGGTGGTGTTGCGATCTGTTCTCCCCGGCACGGCGACACCCGTGTCGCTGATGGCCGCGCAGTGGCCTCCCGCAGGACCAGCGGTGGGCAGTGGAGGCCACGAAGCGCTGTGGAGCCGGGTGTGCGACGAGGTTGGGCGTATGGCGTCGCCGTCCCTTGGCCGAGCGCACGATTTCTTGAGCTCGGCGATAGAAATCACGAACACCAGATGACGTTCGCGGTTCGGTGGAAGCCGATCGTCATGAGGTGCTCGACATGCTGTGCGCCGGCGTCAAGAAATCGTGCGCGCGGCTCGAGATCGTCATCAGGTGCACGACATTTCGTGTGCCCAGGTCAAGAAATCATGCGCGCGACGGGGGTGGCTGGACGCGCGACGGGGGTGGGCTGGACGCGCGACGGGGGTGGGCTGGACGCGCGGCGGGGGTGGGCTGGACGCGCGACAGGGGTGGGGTGAATGCGCGAGGGGTGGCTGGTCGCGCACGGGAATCTGGGCGGACGCGCGAGGTCGGGGGTGGCGCTCGCGGGCCGCGTGGCGCCTCGCCAGGTGCATCCGTCGCGCCGGATCGGCGCTCCTGATACGATTCGCCGTGACAAGTAGGGGCCCGCGCTCCTCACCTGCCCGCCCGTGAGGTGATCAGGTTCAACCGAATGGGTATGCAACCGGACGATCAAGCACGTCCGGATGTGCCTGAGCGATGTTGGGGAGCGGGCGGCAACTGCCGCCCGTGGTCGTTCTCACGGGGCTTGTCCGCACGATCGATGACAACGAGCACTGGAGACGGAATCCTGCAAGCCACCACGGCATCCTGTTCGACCGCTCCGCTGACGGAGGCCCTCCGATGAGGCCCCGAGGCGGACGACGCACCGACAACGAGCGCGATCGAGGCCCGCAGACACGGGTCAACGAGATGATCCGCGTACGTGAGGTGCAGCTCATTGGCGAGGACGGCTCCAACAAGGGCGTCGTCCCCATCGCCGAGGCACAGCGCTACGCGGAGGAGAAGTCACTCGACCTCGTCGAGATCTCCCCGACTGCGAAGCCTCCCGTCTGCCGAGTCATGGACTTCGGCAAGTGGAAGTACGAGCTGAACATCAAGGAGAAGGAAGCTCGCAGGAACCGCAGCCAGATCATCACCAAGGAGATCAAGTACCGCCCGAAGATCGGCGTTGCTGACTACACGACCAAGACCAACCACGTGCGGCGCTTCCTCGAGGCCGACGACAAGGTCAAGGTCACGATCATGTTCCGCGGCCGTGAGATGGCGCATCCCGAGTTGGGGCGCAACATCCTCGAGCGTGTGGCAGAAGATGTCGCCGACATGGCAGTCGTCGAGACTCGACCGAATCTCGAAGGCCGCAACATGACGATGATGCTCGCCCCGGTGAAGAAGCAGGAAGAGAAGGCAGCTCCTGCCGCAGCAGCTCCCGAGGCCCCGGCCGACGGCGCCGCAGCGGCACCTGCCACCACGACGGCCCCGGCCGCCGAGGCAGCTCCTGCAGCAGCCGCCCAGGAACCTGCCGCCGCGGCAGCTCCGAAGGCATCCACCGCCAAGGCTACGTCCAAGTCTGCATCGAAGGCCCCCGCCAAGGCTCCGGCCAAGGCGAAGTCATCCGCACCGAAGGATTCCGCACCGGA
>JAOPYU010000014.1 GCA_025964455.1 Thermoleophilia bacterium
TGAAGAGGAAGCCGATCAGCGCGGTCAGCAGCACGACCGCGATCAGGGTCCATCGGATGGCGATCGCCGCGTAGCTCATCGCCCCGCGCCGCGCCGCCGGCGCCGGGAAGCTGGCGTCACGAGACTCGCCCACGCTCGCCGATCGATGACATCATGGAGATCCTCGATACGCGAAGGTGGTGCGTCGGCACTCTCCAGTGCCGACGCCGCCCGCCAGTGCAAGAAGGCTGCGCGTCAGTCTCCCCCCCTGATCTCGCGCACGGTCGCCTGGCCGGGCTGCTCGTAGCCGAGGAGCCAGGCGCCGGCGAAGGAGACGAGGAAGGCCGTGAGCGCGGGGAGCATCGGCAGGAAGATCGCGCTCATGACGTCGACGAAGGGCCGGCTCATGCGCGCCCAACGAGAAAGCTCCCGGCCTCGCGCGTCTCCGCGCTCGACGTCCCGACGTGAACGCGGAAGGTGCCCTCCGGGATCACGAATCCCCGCTCGGCGTAGCTCCACACCGAGAGCGGATGGTGCGTCGCGTCCGGGTCGACACCGATCTCGATGGCCGCGCGCCCGCCGGGCTGGAGGAATACCCTGCGGAAGCCGACCAGGCGGCGGGGAGGCTGGCCCGCAGCGACGGGCAGCTCGAGGTACACCTGGACCACTTCGGCGCCGGCCATCTCTCCGGTGTTCGTCACGGTCGCGTGCACGTGCAGGGGCGAGCCGCCCGCAGGTACGCCGGCGTGCACGGTGACATCCGACAGCGCGAACGTCGTGTACGACAGGCCGTGGCCGAAGGGGAAGAGCGGCTCGATCCGCTCGGACTGGTACCATCGGTACCCCATCCGGAGTCCCTCGCTGTAGCGGATCACGGGATAGCCGTCGCCCTCGTCCGTACCGGGATGGCGCTCCGGCCGGCCGGCCGTCAGCAGCTGCTCCTCCGATTGCGGATAGGTGGTGGGGAGCTTGCCGCACGGGTTGGCTGCGCCGAACAGGAGGTCGGCCACGACGTGGCCATTCTCGGTGCCCTGGTTCCACGCCTCGAGCACGGCGGGCACCTCGTGGATCCAGGGCAGCAGCACGGGGCTGCTGTCCTTGAGCACCACCACCGTCCGCGGATTCGCCGCCGCCAGCGCGCCGATCATCCGGCTCTGGCCGTTGGGCAGCGCCATGGTCGCCAGATCCTCGCCCTCGCTCGCGACGAGCCCCGCCATGACGACGACGGTCTCTGCTTCGCGCGCCGCCGCGACCGCTGCATCGAGGTTGCCGAGGTCGTCGGCGACGACCAGAAGCTCGACCGTCGCACCGCCGCCCAGCTCGGCGATGACGTCCCGCAGCCCCGTCACCGGATCCACGGTGTAGATCGGCGTCACGCGAGAGCTGCCGCCGCCGCCGAGGCACGCCCGCGCGGCGAACACCTCCTGCCCCACCACGAGAATGCGCCCCCTTGCCGGATCCAGCGGCAGCAGGTGCCCCTCGTTCCTGAGCAGCACGGCGAACTGTGCGCCCAGCGCGCGGGCACGGGCGCCGTGGGCCTTTGCGTCGACCGTGCCTGGCGCGTACGGCCGCTCGAAGTGGCCGAAGCGGAACATCTGCGTGAACCGGCGCACCAGGGCGCGGTCGATGGTCTCCATCTCGAGGCTGGTGTCCGTGAGCGCCGCCTGCACGTTCGGCGCGTTCAGCCACTTGGCGTCGGGCATCTCCAGGTCCAGGCCCGCGTTGCGCGCTTCAGCGCGTCCCCCTCCACTTCCCGCAGCAGCGCCACCGGCTCGGGTGAAAAGATCACCTGCGTGAACAGGAGGGCGACGGACCCGCCGATGGCGGCGTCGAGCAGCCGATGCCACCCCGCGTCACCCTCGGCCGATATGACGGTCAGGACCGCGCTCACCCCTGCCTGCGTCAACGCGACCCGGGCATCGCCGACGACGGCCGCGATGCACAGCGCGACGAAGGCGGCGATGGCGAGACGGCCGTAGCCGGCGCCCATCAGCGCCACCACGATCTCGCCGACGACGATGCCCAGGAAGACGCCGAGGAGGAGCTGCACGGCCTTGGTGCCTCGCTGGCCGCGTGGTGCGGTCAGCGCGACCACGGCGGCGACCGGCGCGAAGAACGGCTGGTCCTTGGCGTGCACCATGTTGGCGACGAGCCACGCCGTCGTGGCGGCGGCGGTGGCCTGGAGCGCGAGCCACGCCGGACGCAGCCGCCTGCCGTTCAATCCGGTCCCTCGGACCCGGCCGGATATTCCCCGAGTGGCACCTCGTCGTTCTCCCACGCCTCGAGAACCGGTGTCATGATGCGCCACGCCTCCTCGGCCTCGTCGCCGCGAACGGAGAGCGTGCACTCCCCGCGCAGCACCTGGAGCAGTACCTGGCCGTAGGCGGGCAGCGCCGCCGCGGGCGGCTGCGCCTGCAGGACCAGCGGAGCCAGCGCCTCTGGCGGCCCCGGCCTGCTTCCGGTCAGGTGCAGGCTCACCTCCTCGGGTCCGTCGAGCCCGATGCGCAGCTCGTTCGCCGGCGGCGCCGGCGCATCGAACGCGAGATGGGGGACGGGGCGGAAGCGGATGATCACTCCCTTGCGACGCCGAGCCATCGCCTTTCCGGCCCGCAGCACGAACTCGGTGCCGGCCCATCGCCGGCTGTCGAGTGTCAGCGTCACCTCCGCGAAGGTCTCGGTGCCACGCGCCGGATCCACGCCCTGCTCCGCGGCGTAGTCGGGCACGGCGCGGTCGGCCGCGCCACCTGTGCCCGCGAGGCGGCCCGCCATGTAGCGCGCGCGCCGCGTGCGCCTGGCCATCTCGCCTGGCGCTGGCGGACGGACGGCGCGCAGCGCCTCCACCTTGCGGTCACGCAGGTCGCGCTCGCCCAGGCTGAGCGGCGGCTCCATCGCGACGAGACTGAGGATCTGGAGCATGTGGTTCTGCATCACGTCCGCGAGCGCGCCGGCACGGTCGTAGTAGCCCGCGCGCCCCTCCAGTGCCAGCGTCTCCTCCCACAGCACCTCGACCCGCTCGATGTGCGTCGAGCTCCACAGCGGCTCGATGATCCGGTTCGCCAGCCGCATGCCGAGCAGGTTGTGCACGGTCGCCATGCCGAGCACGTGATCCACGCGGAACACGGCACGCTCCCCCGCGTCGCC
>JAOPYU010000029.1 GCA_025964455.1 Thermoleophilia bacterium
GTGCCCGCCACGGGCCGGGCGTCGCGGCGATCGGCTCGGCCTCCGGCGCGGCCTCGGCCTCGGGCGGCGCGGCCTCGGCCTCCGCCTGCTGCTCGGCGGCGGTCCGCTCCCGCGTGAGGCTGGCGAGGTGGTTGTCGAGCTGTCGGTACAGGTTCGGCGGATACTGGTCGAGCATCTCGGCGCGCACGAGCCGGTCGACGAGTGACAGCACGGGCTCTACTGCGAGCTGTCCCGCGCCGATGCCGGCGACGATGAGCTCGGCGATCGTCTGCTCGCCGTCGAAGCGCTCGACGACGGGAACCTCTTCAGGCGCGAGCGACAGCACGCGTCGCGTGCCGACCTGCACCAGCTCGGCATCGTCGCCGATCCTGCGCACGCGGACGTCACTGCTCAGGCGGGGACGGAGCGCGACGAGTCCGAGCTGTGATTCGAGCCGCGCCCAGACCCCGAGGTCGCGCGTCACGTGTCGGTCTCCTGCAGGACCAGGTCGAGCCGCACCGGGGCGGGATGCGGACGGCAGCCACCGCAGTGGATCGCGTCCTCGACCACGAGCGAGTGCACGTGGCCGTCGGCCTCGCCCCAGGCCGTCAGCACGAAGGGCAGGGACTGCGCGTGCCGGCGGCAGGTCGCCCGCCCGCAGAATCGGCAGGTGGCAACGGCGGGGTCAGCACAGGTCCAGCACTCCATGCCAGCCTGCTACCCCGAGGCGGCATCGTCCGAACTGCCGCCGACGAGCCGCAGCGTGCGCTGGGTCGACTCGTCGTCGCCGAGCTCCTCCGCGTCGGGCTGGCCAGCGGGCAGCTCGACGACGAACGTGGCGCCCTGCCCGGGCACCGAACGCACGCGCAGGAGCCCGTGCATCGCCTCGACCAGCTTGCGTGCGGTGAAGAGTCCCAGGCCAGCGCCGCCGACACCGGAGCGCATGTCCACGTCGATCCGGTAGAAGGGGTCGAAGATGCGCGACTGGTGATAGGGGTCGATGCCGGCGCCGCCGTCGCGGACGAGCAGCGCGACGCTGCCGCCCTTCGCCTCCGCCGACACGCGAATCGGACGTGCACCGTACTTGAGCGCGTTCTCGAGGAGGACGACCACGACCCCGACGAGCGCGCGACGGTCGGCGAGCGCAACGCTCCCGTCCGGCACGTCGACCTCGATGGCCGCGATGTCGGTGGCGCGATCGGGGAGGGAACGACTGACACGCTCCATCGCGTCCCCGATGATCCGGTCGAGCCGCGTCGAGGCGATCGAGACCTCCACCCGTTCGTTGGCGAGCTGGTGGTTGGTGAAGAACGCATCGGCGATCTCCTGCAGCTGGTGCGACTGCTCGGAGATGATCGAGAGGAACTCGGCGCGCTGTGGATCGCTCAGCTCGAGCTCCGGATTGGCGAGCGTGTCGGCGAACCCGAGGATCGTCGTGATCGGGGTGCGCAGCTCGTGCGCGGCCGTCGCCATGAAGTTGCGCTGCGTCTGCTGGAGCATGTCGGTCATGGACGTGTCGCGGAAGGTCTGCACCACGCCGCCGTCCGGCATCGCCGTGACGAGCAGGTCGCAGACGAGGCCACCGCCGGAGCGCCGCACAGGCAGCGTGATGCGTCGCGCGCCGGGGGCGCGCTCAGCGTGCAGGAAGGCGACCACGGTCTCGTTGGATTGCGCACGTTCGCGAGCGAGTCCGGTGAGCTGTTCGGCCCCGCGGTTCCAGTAGGTGAGCTCGCCCGCCTCGTTCCAGACGCAGATGCCCTCCTCGAGCGTCTCGAGCGTGCGGCGGAACGCCCCGGCCGTGTCCTGGAGCTGGCCGAGCTGGTCCTCCAGCTGCACCGACAGGCGGTTGACGCTGCCGGCGAGATCCGCGAAGGCGTCGCTGCCGCGGACGGTCAGGCGGGTCCCGAAGTCACCGTCGGCGAGGGTGCGCACTCGCGAGGCGAAGCTGCGCACGGAGCGATTCGTGAAGTACACGAGCAGCAGCACCGAGGCGAACGCGGCGAGCATCATCGCGCCGATCGCGGTGCGAACGTCGCCGCGGATGTCACTGAGCGCAGACTGCTCGAGGCGCGGCGTGGAGAGCGCATGCAGCTGGAACGACTGGTCCGAGGTCAGGGCCCGCGAATAGAGGTGCAGGTGATCGTCGCCGACGTCGATCTCGTTGACCTTCGCGACGTTCGGGTCGAGTGACGTGTCCAGGTCGGTCGCCTTCACCCTCGCGGGGAAGCTGCCGCCGCGGGCCACGAATCCGTCCTCGCGCTCGAGTGCGAATGCGACCTGGCCACCGGCGTTCGACGCCGCGCGGTCGAGCACCTCGTCGGTGACGAGCCGGTAGAAGACGATCGGCTGCTGGCCGCCGTCGCGAAGTGGGAGCACGTAGGGCGACGTGATGACGCCGACGCCCGATTCGTCGAACTCCGCCGCCGGGATGAACTTGAACTGCACGTCGGGGCCGAGATCGGGGTTCGCATCGAGGCGGTCGCGCAGGGTGGTGGCGTCGCGGCGGGCGATCGCGGACTTCACCCCTGCCTCCGAGACGAAGGCGTCGGTGTCGTGCACGAGCTCCAGCCGGTCCTCGCGGAAGGTGGCGTTGAGCGACTGCACGTTCTCGCGCAGCGCGATCTCGACGGTGTCACGCGCGATCCGCGCGGGCAGCTCCAGCAGCGCCACGTACAGGATCATGACCAGGACGGCCATGATCGACGCGGCGAGCGCGAGCAGGCGCGTGGTGAAGGATGCTCTCTGGGTGAACTGGTGCACTGCGCACCATCATGCCCGCCAGTCGCGTGAATCGACGCGCGGACGGTCAACTAAACCCGCCGGATCCTGCTGGACGTCAGGCTGCTGCACCCGGGAAGGTGCGAGCCGCGACCTCGAGGGCCTTGGCGACGTTGACCGTCCCCCAGCCGAACTCCAGGTCGCGTCCGCGGGCGCCGGCATCGACGGCGCTCTCCTTGAGCACGGTCGTGATCTGGTCGTGCGTCAGCTTCGGGAACTTGGTGAGCAGCGCGAGGAGCACGCCGGAGAAGTGCGGCTGCGCCATCGAGGTGCCGCTCATCTTCTGGTAGCGATTGCCGGGCACCGAAGAGACGGTGTCGACGCCGGGGGCGGCGAAGTCGGGCTTCCACAGGGGCGAGGATGCTACGTGCGGCAGGGGCGACGGGCCGCGCGAGGAGAAGTCGGCGATCTGGCCGTCGGGGCCGACGGCTGCCACGGCGTTGACGGTCGGGAACTGGCCGGGCGCGGAGATCGTCTCGGGTCCGGGACCCTTGTTGCCGGCGCTCTTGACGGGCTCGATGCCTGCGGCGACGAGGTTGGCGAGGGAGTCGCCGAACGCGTCGGAGGAGCCCGGGCCGGTCCACCAGCTCATGCCGACCACGTCGGGCGCGAGGGCGGGGTTGGCCTCGGTGCCGTCGAGGCGCGTGGGCGCCTGCATGAACTGGAGCGCCTTGAGGCGGACGTCCAGGCCGCTGCCGGGCTTGATGCCGGGGACGCTGATGAACTTCGCGCGCGGCGCGACGCCGATCTGGTTCGCATCGGTGCCGCCGACGACCGTGCCGATCGTGTGGGTGCCGTGGGTGTCGTAGTCCTTCGGGCTCGGCGAGCGCTTGTCGCCGAAGTCGAACCAGCTGTAGTCGTTCGACTGGGTGCCATCGGCGTTGGTGCCGCGGTACTTGGCGACGAGCGCTTCGTGGGTGGCGTCGACCCCGGTGTCGATCGAGCCGTAGACGAGGCCGGTACCGTCCGCGCCGGCGGCATTGGCTTCGGGTGCGCCGATCATGTCGAGGCCGTAGGGGCGCTCCTCGGTGGTCAGGTCGACCTGGGCGCCACGGTCGAACACGTCGAGGCCGGAGCTCGGTCCGCTCAGGACGTCAGCGCCCTGGGCGGCTGCGGCGGCGCCGCCGCGGGCCCACTTCACGTTGGCGGACATGTCGTAGATGGACGCGACGCCCTGTGCGGCGGCGAACGCCTTGAGAACCTCTGCGGATTTGGCGCCTGCAGGGTCGATGAGGAGCGCATTGGGGCTGACGAGCGCCTCGTAGCCGGCGATGGCGCCGGACGCCTTGAGCTGCTCGGCGAGTTCGACGAGCGGGGCCTGGGAGGTCTGCGCGCTCGTGACGAGCTTGTTCCAGACGGCCGTCTTGCGCTCGGCGCCGCGGGGCAGCTTGGCTTCGGCGCGCAGGTCGACGCGGGCGTCGAGCTTCACGAGCAGCGTGTCACTGGGCAGCATGGTCGGCGCGGTCACGACAGGCGACATCTTCATGGGGACCCTCTCATCTCGCGAGCACCCTCCATGACGCCCGCACCGGGGCATCCTCCAGCCGTGCAGGTCGATTTCCAAACGGTCCGGTGTCCCGCGGGGCCCCATGCGGCCGCGCGGCGGGGGCGGCAGCGGCCACGCGAGGTGGAAGTGGCGGCGCTCGCAGGCGAATCCTAGGAATCCTCCCGGGGGCGTGTTGCTAGCTTCCCTAGTGATGGGTACCGTGCACTGGCAGGGGGCGCTACTGCTTCGCGCTGGCGCCTCCCGAGACATGAGGACCCACAGCTCCCACAAGCTCCGACAGCCCTTGCTCGCGCGAGGGCTGTCGTGTCTTCATGCCTGCATCCCCGCCAGCAGCGTGAAGTCGTCGGGGACGCCGTCGCGCGAGCGTCGTCGACGCGGCTCGACGAGCCGGATCACGAACCTGGAGCCGGTCGGCGTGTTCGGCTCGTACCAGGCCTCGCCGCCCTGGGCCGACGCAAGCCCGTCGACGATCGAGAGGCCCAGGCCGGTGCCTGAGGGGTCGGGCGCCTGACCCGGCGCCTGCGTGAACTTGTCGAACAGGTGCGGCACGAATTCCTCGGGGACGCCTGGCCCCTCGTCGATGACCGACACGAGGACCGAGCCATCCTCGCTGCGTGCCTCGATGCGGAACGGCGGCTCGCCGTAGCGCCGCGCATTGCTGAGGAGGTTGAGCACGATCTGCTCGACCGCGTGCGCGTCGGCGACGGCCACGAGTTCCGCGTCACAGTCGAGCTCGAGCTGGGGCAGACCCGCCGCCAGACGCGCGTGCTGCAGGATCTCGCAGAGATGGACCGGGCGCGGCGTCACGGGGTACTGGCCGCCCTCGAGGCGGGTCATCGCAAGCAGGTCGTTGACCAGGCGCGCGAGGCGCTCGCCCTGCTCGTGGATGATCTGGACGAACATCCGCTTCTGCATGTCCTCGAGATCGTCCCACCGATCGACCATGGTCGAGGCGAACCCGGTGATGGACGTGAGCGGCGTGCGCAGCTCGTGCGAAGCCATGGCCAGGAAGTGCGTGCGCATGCGGTCGTGCATGCGGAGCTGCTCGTTGGCCGCATTGAGCGCTTCCATCGTCGCCCGCAGCGCGACCGTCTCGACGATCTGCCGGTCTGCTCCGTCGTCGCCGAAGGGATCCTCCGGGGGCCGATCGGGTGTGTCATTCGCCATCTGACCGCTCCCGGACCTGGCGCGCTCCGATGCCGATCTTCTCGACCACCTCGAGCCCGCCACGACGCTCGACCACGACTTCGGTGTCGGGGACGACGTGGCCGCGGGTGACCATGAAGCGGGTCGGAACCTCGCGGACCCTACGGTAGTCGGTCAGCCGCACGCGCAGGAGTTCCGCACAC
>JAOPYU010000043.1 GCA_025964455.1 Thermoleophilia bacterium
AGATCAGCTCGTCGAAGATCTCGGGATCGGGCTTGAAGTGAGTCATCGTGCCGCGGTCGGAGGTCTTCTCCCCGCGGGCGAGCGGCGCGACCGGAACCCCGCGCTCGTACTTCTGCATCCACGTGTAGCCGTCGCGGTAGATCGTGAGCGTCGCCTCTTCCGAGAGCGCGTTGACCACCGAGGCGCCGACGCCGTGCAGGCCGCCGGAGACCTTGTAGGCGCCGCCACCGAACTTGCCGCCGGCGTGCAGGACCGTCATCACGATCTCGGCCGCCGAGCGCTGCAGCTCGTCGTCCTTCTTGATGTCGACGGGGATGCCGAGGCCGTAGTCGCGAACGGTCACGGAGTTGTCGGGGTGGATCACCACGTCGATGCGGTCGTTGCGCTTGGCGAGCGCCTCGTCGACCGAGTTGTCGACGATCTCCCAGATCAGGTGGTGCAGGCCCTTGACGCCCGTCGACCCGATGTACATGCCCGGGCGCTTGCGCACCGCTTCGAGGCCTTCGAGCACCTGGATGTTCTCCGAGGTGTACTCATCCTGCTTCTTGTCGTCAGCCACGAACCCCTCCGATGACGCGTCGTGCGCCGCAGCGGCAAGGCGCGGCGCACGAGATAACCCTCGCGCGAGTATATCACCGCGGGGCCCCGGAGGAGCCCGAATTCCACGCTATGATCGGGAATTGCCCTCGCGGATGCGGCGGCGGGCGCTGGCCTTGGCGGCCGCCAGCACCCGGGCTCGCAGCTCAGGGTCGGCGATGTCAGCCACGAGCGCCTCGCAGGACGCCTCCGATGCCGCGTCGAGCGGCTCGAGCGGGGCTTCGCGGGTCGGCTCGAGGGGTGGCGGAGGGCCGCCGGCGCGCGCCACGATGCGTGTCACCGTGCCCTTCCCCAGGCGCGGCGCCAGGCGCTCGACCAGGTCCAGCTCCATCATCGTGAGCGTCTGGGCCCACGAGGCCGAGCTGCAGCGCACGGTGAGGGTGCCGCGCTTGAGCGACGACGGGGTCGCGACGCGGGCGAGCTCGGGGCCGACCGCCGCGTGGAACGCCGTCACGACGCTGCCGAAGCCGTCGCCGATCCCCGCGAGGCCCCGGCGGAGGGCCTCGGTCGAGTCGGTCATCTGGAGTCGGTCGCGGTATCGGGCCATGGTCGGATCTGACCGGAGGATACCGCGAGCACGGCAGCGTCGGCGGCGCCGGGCAGGACCTCGCGCAGGTGCGAGGGCGGCTCGGTGCTGGTGATCACGACCTGCGCCAGCGGCGCGAGCATCGCGGTGAGGCGGCGCCGGCGATCGGCGTCCAGCTCCGACCACGGCTCATCCAGCAGCACCACGGGCTCGATGCCGAGCCGGTCCACGAGCAGGTCCCGTGCCGCGAAGGTGAACGCCAGCAGCGCAGCTCGCTGCTCGCCGGCGGATCCGAAGGTGCGCAGGTCGCGACCGGATTCGCGTGGCAGAAGGTCGTCCAGGTGCGGCCCCGCAAGCGTCGTGCCGCGGCGCCGCTCCGCCGTCGCCACCTCGACCAGGTCGGCGGCGAGGTCGCCGCTGCCGCGCAGCTGAGGCTCGAAGCTGGCACCTGTCAACGAGGTGAGCTGCTCGAATCGCGCGGCGTAGGGTGCGGCGAGCAGGTCGAGCAGCGCTGTGCGGTCGGCGCGCATCGCGGTGCCAAGCTCCACCAGCTGCTCCGACCAGGGCGACAGCGAGGCGCTGACGTCGGCGCCTCCCTTGGCGCGCCTGAGCAGTGCGTTGCGCTGCTGCAGCGCCTTGGCGTAGCTCGCCTGGGTGGTGGCGGCCCCTGGAATGATCCGCGCCACCAGGGCGTCGACGAGGGCGCGGCGGCGGGCGGGAGCGCCGCGGATGATCAGCAGTCGCTCCGGCAGGAACGTCACGACGGGCACCTGGCTCGCGTACTGCTCCACTCCGCGGGTGACGTTTCCGTCGATGCGCAGCTGCTTGCCGCGGCCCAGCTCGATCGTCACGTCGCGGTCGTGCTCGTCGCCGTCGATCGAGACGCGGGCCGAGATGCGGCCGGCGGTCGCGCCGTCGCGGACCAGTCGCAGCTCGCTGCTCGTGCGGGGCGACGCGCCTGACAGCACGACCGCACACGCCTCGAGCAGGTTGGTCTTGCCGACGCCGTTGGGGCCGACCAGGATGGTGACGCGCGACGAGAGCTCGAGTGTCAGTCGCTCGTAGGTCCGGATCGACGCCAGTGTCAGTCGCCGGATCCGGGCCTGTCGCGCGGCGGTGGCTGTCACTCGGGCAGGCGCACCGGCATGATGAGGTACTGCAGCGTGCCGTCCTCGCCGCTCAGCAGGCCTGGGCGCAGCGGCGAGATCAGCTGCAGCGTCACCGTGTCATCGCCGAGCGACTGGATGCCGTCACGCAGGTAGTCGGCGTTGAAACCGATCGTCAGCTCTTCGCCCTCGTAGCGGATCGGCAGCGACTCCTCCGCGGCGCCGACATCCTGCGTGGATGCCGAGACCGTCAGCTGGCCCGTGGTGAAGGCGAGCCGCAGCGGCGAGTTGCGCTGTGCCATGAGCCGGGTGCGGTTCACGACCTCGAGCAGCTCGGCGCGGTCGATCGTCGCCTCGTGCTCGAAGGTCTGCGGGATCAGCTGCTGGTGATTGGGGAACTGTCCCTCGATGCGGCGGGCGGTGACCCACGTCTC
>JAOPYU010000046.1 GCA_025964455.1 Thermoleophilia bacterium
CGCGCCCGGGGGCGCGCTGCCGCCGAGCTGGGCGGCGAGCTGCGACAGGTCGTTCGGCACGTTCGTCGGCACGATGACCGCACCGTCCTTGCCCTGGACCGCGCCGGAGATCTGTCCCGTCGACTGCAGCTGCAGCTTCGCCATCTCGCGCTGCTGCTGGATCCGCTCGACCGCGAGCTTCTGGGCGGCTTCCATCCGCGCGGCTTCCTGCGCCTGCTTCTTCTTCTTGCTCTTCATCCAGAAGGCGAAGGCGCCGATCGGCGTGAGCGGCGGGATCAGGAACGCGCCTCGGAATGCATCGTTGTCGAGGAAGCCGGCCGGCTTCTGGCCATCACCGCCGAACAGCCCGTAGCTGTTGAGCATCTGCACGCCACCGAGGACGTTGGAGACGATGTTCACGGCGCTGGACGCCGCGGCCACGGCGGCGCCGGCCATGCCGAGCCCGGGCAGGATCATCGGGAGCGTGTACAGGCCCAGGAAGGCAGCGCTGGAGAGTGCGCCCAGGAGGGCGCCTCGACCCTGCTGCGTGTTGACGAGGACCTTCGCGCCGTTCTTCTCGGTGAGGTTCTTCACCGTGATCGTGCTCGAGATGAGCCCGAGCGCGGTCGCGCCCATCATCGCGGGCTGGATCAGCCCCTTGAGCATGCCCAGGCCCTTGGCCACGCCGCCATCGATGTTGCCGCGCAGCTTCATGCCGGCGCTCTGGACCGGGTCGGTCGCGGCGAAGGCCGCGTGCAGGTCCTTCTTGGGGACCATCGTCAGTGCGGTCTCGGGCGCCCCGGCGATCATGGCGCCCGTGGCGCCGTCCTTGATCGCGGGCACGACGGACCGAAGCAGCGTCGTGTTGGCGGATCCCTCGACGAGCTGGGAGGCGGCCGCCCCGACCTTGGTCGCATCGAGCGGGACGCGCAGCTCGGCGCCGAGGCCGGCGAGGGCGCCGGCAACGGCCGGACTGTGACCCTGGGCGATCAGTTGCTGGACCGCGCCGGGATTGACCCCCGGCAGCGGCGGCTTCTTGCCCAGGAAGTCCCGCACGACGCGGAAATCGTTGCCCATGTCGAGCATGCCGTAGGCCTGGATGCCCCACTCGAGCGCGGTCGCGACGGGACCGGACTGCATCCACGACGGGAGCAGCTTGCCCTCGGCCTTGCCGTTGAGGCGCTGCGCGAGGATCCAGCCGCTGATCCAGCCGGCGCCGGGCTTGCCGGTGTACGGATTGGGGCCGCTGCTGAGACCGGAGACGAGCTGGCCAGCGCTGCCGAACAGGCCCATGTGCTGGGCGACGACGCCGATCTTCTGCTGCCAGTCCCCGCGATCCTGGGTCTTGGCCTGCGCCGCCTGCTGCGCCTGCGCGGCCGCCTGCTGCTGCTGGTAGGCCTGCACCTCGGCGTCGGAGGCCGGGGTGACCTCGGCGACGACCTTGCCGTCCTCGGTCTTGGAGAACGTCTGCCACACCCACGAGTCGTCGACCTTGACGAGCTTCTTCTTCTCGCCGCCGGCCGCCTCGGACTTCGCCTTGACCTTGGCGAGGATCTCCGGGTTGATCTTCATCTTGCCGGTGGCCTTGTCGATCTTGCCGACCACGGCATAGGAGAGCGCGAGCGAGCCATTGGCGACGTCGGGCTTCTTCTTCTCCATGTACACGGTGCCGTCGGCGGCGATGATCGGCTCGCCGTATTCGGTGCCGAGCACCTGCATGAGCGCCTGGAGGGCCTGCTCAGCGGGGAGCGAGCCGTCCGCGGAGGGCGCGCCAGCCTGCGCAGCGCCAGCACTCGATGCACCGGCCGCGGGCACGAAGCCCTGACCGTCCATCGGCGTGACACCACCGCTCGGTGCGGCGGCGACCGGCGGGGAACCCGCCTTCTGCAGCGACGCTGCGTTCACAAGACCTCCAACGACATGACTGGTCCGCGTCGACGAGGCGTCCTGCAGGGTGCGAGCCGGCAGGACACAGACACGGTGTCACCCAGCACGTCGTGGGCGGCACGGCTCGGGACGGCGCTTCCGGAGCCCGGCGTGCCGGTACCGGCCGCGCGATGGCCGCGGTGGCCCACCCCCCGCGATAGGCTCGCGGCATGGATGCAGCGCGTGCGGATCGAGGCCGGATGCCGGTCGTGGAGGACGTCGACGACGTCGTGCAGCTGCGCGCCGCGCTGCTCGATCGCGACCGCCGCCTCGTGCGCCTGCGCGGTGAGCTCGTGGCGATGGAGCGCTGGGTCCAGCAGATCCAGGGACAGGTCGAGGAGCTCGCCGAGACCGCCGACAACGCCCGCTCCGCGATCGAGCACCTCGTCCGCACCGCCCCGGACCTCCTCGAGCCCGAGGTCGACGACCTCGCCGTCGCCGTCACCGACGACGAGCGCGACGCCCACGGCACCTGACGTTCCGAACGCTGGCGCGAATTGTGTCCCCCGAGGAAACAATTCGCACCAGCCCCTGCCCAACATCGGCCCTGGGCAGGGCGTGCGAACCGAAGGACGGCGCGTTACCGCGGCTGAGCTGTGGGGCGAGGAGCGAACGCGATCCGCGGGAGCCGACAGTTGCGAGGACAGGATGTCCGAGCTTGAGGTGCGGCGAGCGGCGAGCAGGAGGCGAGCAGCCGCACCGGCTGTCGGCGACGCGGATCGCGTACGCGACAACGGGCGGCGGGTAGAAGCCCCCCATGGACCAGCGCATCAGCCTCCTCACCCTCGGCGTCTCCGACCTCCCCCGAGCCGTCGCCTTCTACGAGTCCCTCGGCTGGACCGTCGGCAACGACTGGCGCGCACAGGACGTCGCGTTCTTCCAGGGGGTCGGCATGGTGTTCGGGCTCTGGGCCCGTGACGAGCTCGCCGCGGACAGTGGCACTTCGGTCCAGGCGCCGGGCTCGGTCACGCTCGCGCTCAACCTGGGTTCACCGGCCGAGGTCGATTCCGTGCTCGCGGAGGCAGCGGCCGCCGGCGCCCACATCCACCGCAGCGGCGCCGCCACGGAGTGGGGCGGCTACTCGGGCGTGTTCCACGACCCCGATGGCCACCCGTGGGAGGTGGCGCACAATCCGTTCTGGCGCATCGGCGCAGACGGTTCCACCAACTTGCAGTAGTTCGCACAGGTTCGGATGATTGCTCCGGGACAGCGCGGGGATCCATCACTGGTCAAGTGCATCCCCACCATCCTTCGAAAGGACATACCTCCATGGGCATCATCGCCTTCCTCATCCTCGGCCTCATCGCCGGCGCCATCGCCAAGGCCCTCATGCCGGGCGACGACCGCGGCGGATTCTTCCTCACGATGCTCCTCGGCGTCGTCGGCGCCTTCCTGGGCGGCTGGCTCGGCAGCATGCTGCTGGGCACCGACGTGATGGACGAGTTCTTCGACCTCTCCACGTGGGCCTCGGCCATCGTCGGTTCGCTCGTCGTGCTCGGCATCTACCGCGCCGTCGCCGGCCGCGACGACGATCGCGTGCACGGCGTCTGATCGCCGCACCATCGCTGTGACACACGAAGGCCCGGGGCATCTGCTCCGGGCCTTCGTCGTGCAGCCGAGCCGGTTCGTCAGGCTCATCCAGCTCGCGAGACACTCGATGCCCGTCTGTCGGGCTCATCCTGACGTCGTGGCGTCGAGTCGCAAGGCCCGGTTCGAGCCAGCCGCCCCCGCGCTGCCACGCCGCCCGAAGACACGAAGGCCCGGGACATGGTCCCGGGCCTTCGACGTACTTCTGGTCTGACGCGTGCTCAGGCGTGCGAGTGCGCCTGCGCCTCGTCGTCGGTGGCGTAGTCGTGGGAGTGCGCGTGCGCGTCGTTGGCGACGGGTGCCTCGGGGACGAAGTCGACCGTCTCGTTGATGGGAATCGGTGGCGCGTCACCCGGGCGCGAGCACATCTTGACGTTTCG
>JAOPYU010000091.1 GCA_025964455.1 Thermoleophilia bacterium
GGATAGCATGCGCGCATGGAAGGGATCTTCGATCCTGCATACCGCGATGCGTGGTGGGCCTTCGTGGCCGCTGCGGCGATCGCCTTCACCGTGGTTCCGCTCATCGGGCGGGCCGCGACGCGTGCCCGGATCGTTGCCTCCCCGGCGGAGGAGCGGCGCGTCCACGAGCGCGACACGCCGCTGCTGGGCGGGGTCGGCATGCTCGCGGGGCTGCTGGTGGCGTCGGCTGCATTCGTCGACTGGGAACGCGTGGCGGGCCTGGCGCTCATGAACCAGCGCCAGCTGGTCGTCACGCTCCTGTGCGCGTTCGCCGTGTGCATGCTCGGGGCCGTGGACGACGCGATCGAGCTGCCCTGGCGGCCCAAGTTGCTCGGGCAGGCGATCATCGCATCGCTCGTGGTCGTTGGACCCGCCTTCGCGCTGCCGGAGGGGATCGAGCTGGCGCAGGCGCCGCTCGTGGTCAACGTGCTCGACCTTCCGTTCATCAGTCCCCTCGAACTTCCCATCGTCCTCGGCGTGCTCCTGGTCGTCACGTGGATCGTGGCGGTCATGAACATGCTGAACTTTATCGACGGCGTCGACGGACTCGCTGCCGGACAGGCTGCAATCATCGCCGCGACCTTCGCGATCATCGCGGCGAGCTACGGTCGCATCGGCGTCGCGGTGCTCGCGGCCGCCACGAGCGGCGCCAGCGTGGGCTTCCTGCCGCACAACTGGCGCAAGGGCGGGGCGCGCATCTTCATGGGCGACAGCGGTTCGATGCTGCTGGGATTCCTGCTCGCGGTCATCAGCGTGCAGGGCGTGCTCAAGACGACCGCGGCGATCAGCCTCGTGATCCCGCTCGCGCTGCTCGCGGTGCCGATCATCGACACGTCGTTCGTGGTGCTCAAGCGGCTCAAGCACGGGGTGTCGATCGCACATCCGGACCGCTGGCACCTGCATCACCGGCTGCTCAACGTGGGGCTCTCGCCGCGCCGCGTTGCAGCGACCCTGTGGGCCTGGACCGCGGCGATGAGCTCCGTGGCGCTGGCGCTGCGTTTCGTGGACTACGGCAACTCCAACCGATGGAACCGGGACGGCATCGCCGTGCTGGCCGTCGTCGTGCTCGGGGCGGTCGCGGTGAGCGTGTACCTGGCGGTGCGGCTGGAGATCATCAAGAGCCGCAAGGTGCGCGAGCGCAACCGCCGGATCAGGGACGCAGGCGACCCATGACGAAGGTGTCGATGAGCTCGCCGTCGCGGAAGGCGTCCTGGCGCAGGGTGCCCTCGACCTCGAACCCGAACTTGCGGTAGAGCGCGACCGCCGGCTCGTTGTCGGCGAACACGTCGAGGTGCACGCGCGTGACCTGCCACCAGTTGTCGGCGACGTCGAGCGCGGCCGCCATGAGCGCCGAACCGACGCCGCGGCCCTGCCACCCGTCGCGCACGCTCATCCCGATCGTGGCGGTGTGGATCCGGCGCGGTCGGGTGTTGCGGTGCAGGCCGAGGTTGCCGACCGCGGGCCCACCGTCGATCGGCTCGGCGACCAGGAAGCGCACGTGCATGTCATCGAAGCTGAACCGCATCCGGTACTGCTCGATCGACGTATAGGGCACCTGGAGCGTCCCGGGGATGACGCCCGGATCGGTCATGGTCGCTGCGATGGCGACGATGTCGTCGGGCTCCGCGGCGCGGATCGTGATCCCGGCCCGTTCGGCGTACGCCGCGGGGCTGGATGTGGAGGAGCTACCCATGCCGTCTGTCCTGCCCGGGCCTTCCGGTGACCACACGTATCGACCCAACGGCGACCCGCGGTCCGGGGGCCGTGCCACAATGACGTGCGTGGAGGAGCTACCGCAGCGAGATGGCATGCGCGCACGAGGTCGTGCGCGCCGACACCGTTTCGTCGAGCGCTACGAACGCCGCCGCGCCGAGCAGCACCACGTGCTCGTGCGACCGCTGCGGATCTTCGCCGGCGTGCTCCTCGTCATCGGCGGCGCCATCGTCGGCGCCGTCCCCGGCCCGGGTGGCGTGTTCGTCTTCCTGCCCGGCGCCTTCCTGCTCGCGAGCGAGGTGCGGCGCGCGGCGCTGATCATGGACCGCGTGGAGAACGAGACGATCCCGCGCCTGCGCCGCATGCACGCGCGCCTGCGCGGCGGCCCCAAGCCCGCCTGGGTCGCCGAGGACCCCGAGCTCTGGGGCCGCTGGTGCGACCGCCGCGGCATCGACGGCGCGCCCGACACCGGCGAGCGCCGCCGCAGCGACGACCTCGACGCCTGAGCGCGCCGGTCCCCTTGGATAGGGGCCCTGAGATTTTGGTTACGTTAGCCGCGTGTGGGCCGGTCAACGTAACCAGATTCGCGGGGCAGCCGGCGGCGTGCTGCATCGCGGGGCGACGCAGGCGGGGCGACGCAGACGGGCGGACCCGAAGGCCCGCCCGCTGCGGAGTACGTGCTGGTGTGCCGAAGCGAGTCAGCGGCTGGCGTGCATGGCGCCGAGGTGCTCGCCCCATGCGATCTCGCGCCGCGCCGAGCGCGCGTCGGCCTCGTCGAGGTCCGGAGCTTCGAGCCGCGCGCGGCCCTCGCTCACGAGCTCGGCTGCGGCAGCCGGGTCGATCTTGTCGAGCGCGATCGCATCCTCGACCACGACCGTGGCCGTGGAGCCGGACGCCTGCGCGAAGCCCTCTTCGGTCGCCCAGGTCAGCCAGGTGCCGTCCTCGAGCTCCGCGCGCACGCGGCCGAGCTTGAGGTCGGCGACCACCGGCGAACGCCACGTACCCGAAGCAACAGGCTGACCCGCTACTTCTTGCCCTGGTTCCTGACCGCTTCGATCGCGGCGGCGGCGGCCTCGGGGTCCAGGTACTG
>JAOPYU010000094.1 GCA_025964455.1 Thermoleophilia bacterium
CCCGCCACGCCGCCGGCCCCGCGTGCGAGTGCTTCGCGGGTCTGGGACCGACGTGGCCTTCCCGGCGGTACGCGCCGTGCGCGTTGAGCGCCGCCACGCCGATCGCGGCAGCGACACCGGCGCGCCCGACCACGCGCGCGACGGGACCCGCCGTTCGAACCGGCGTCGTCAGCGCTCGCGGGTGGAGACGGTCCGCCGCGACGCTCCGCACGGCAACCCCGCGGCGAACGTCAGATGCCGGCGCGGCGAGCGCGCGCCGCACGGCGCTCGCGTTTCGGGCGATCGGTCGCACCGAGCGGATCACGGCGAGCTCCCCGGCGTCCACCTTGGAGCGGTGGCGCGGCTGGTGAGCGTGGTGGTGAATGGATCGGTGTGCGTGTGCGTGTGCTCCGGCGACGACCATGACTGCGCTCCCCCTGGCGTGTGTCCTCCACCTGAGGATCGAGGGGGTCGGCAGATCCGTCTGTAGGTGCGCCTACAAATGGGCGACCAGGTCGAGCCAGCGTCGAGATGGCGTTGGGCGGCAGGCTCGAACCGACGGTCAGCCAGCTCGACCCATTGGGCGGCAGTCGGGGTCGCCGATGGGCGCGAGCCGTCGCGAGTGCGGTTCTCCTGGGACCGACGCGATACATCCAGGGGCTGCGGTCGGCGCGACGACGAAGACAACTTGCTCATCCGGATCGAGGAGATACAACCACCCGCTCTTGGCGATGCCCCACGACGTGACTGCTCCCAAATTTCCGATCGGCACGTCGCCGTTGGTGCATCCAGCCGCCGTGGACCCCACTTCGTCCGGGTTCAGGATGAACAGCCGGCCCTTGGACTCGAACTGCGCGCCTTGCCCGTTGCAGTCCGCAGGCAGGCCCGCCCAACCCTCCATGAAGGAGACATTCGAGCGGCCGTCTCCCGCAGGGACCGCGCAGCTGCCCACCTGCTCGAGTCGCCAAGGCGTTCGGGCGACAGAATCAGCGTCCGGCACATCAAGCTGTGGTGCAGCGCGATCACGCGCGCAGTGGAGGGGGCTCACCGATGGGGGGACAGGTCCGCCCGATGCGTGGGCCGATAGCGACGAAGTCGGAGGCGCACCGCCACACCCGACCAGAGAGATGCACGTGGCGAACACGAGGGCCACAACCGAATACGTGCTGTGCTTCACGACCTGTACATCGGCCCGCACGGTCATCAGCACGAGCCGATTCGAATGCAGCTACTTGATCTTGTCCGCCAGCTCGGCGATCGGGTGGACAGCCGCATAGAGCGCCGCGAGCGAGCCGAACGCGCAGGCCGCGAACGCGATCTGCACGGCCCGCACCGTCGCGGTCGTGGCGGTCGCGGTGCCCAGGGCGCGGACGGTGCCGAGCGCGAAGAGGAGCGTCGCGACGAGCAACGTGTATGCGGTCTCGTCATGGACGAGCAGCTGGGAGAGCGAGCCGAGCGAGGAATCGAGGCCGTTGTACAGGTCCTTGAGTTCATCCCGGTATGCCATCGACGCGATGGTGAACGGAACCAGGAGCGTTCCGAGGAACCCGGAGATGCATCGGCTGTCGGTGAGCTCACGCACGGCAGGCACTTTCGTCGAGGGACTGTGCGCGGTACATACCTACGGCAGGCACGATCCAATCGGGACGCCGCCCAGTCGGCGGCCGGATAGGCTCGCCCCATGTCTCGCGTCCGCGTTCACAACTTCACCGTGTCCCTCGATGGATTCGGCACCGGGGAGGGGCAGTCGCTCGAGGCGCCGTTCGGGCACGCCTCCCACCTCATGTCGTGGTTCATGGCGACGCGCTCGTTCAACGCGACGCACGGTCGGCCCGACGTCGGCGAGACCGGCATCGACGACGACTTCGCGAACGCGTGGGGTCCGGGCATCGGTGCCGAGATCATGGGGCGCAACAAGTTCGGCCCGCAGCGTGGTCCGTGGGAGGACGACGAGTGGCGCGGCTGGTGGGGCGAGGAGCCGCCCTTCCAGACCCCGTGCTTCGTGCTGACGCACTTCCCGCGCGAGCCGCTCGAGCTGACCGGCACCACGTTCCACTTCATCGACGCCTCACCGGAGGAAGCGCTGGCCGAGGCCCGCGCCGCGGCGGGCCAGCTGGACGTGCGCATTGGCGGCGGAGTCGAGACGCTGCGCGAGTTCCTGGCCGCCGACCTCATCGACCACCTGCACGTGGCGATCGCGCCGATCGTGCTCGGGCGCGGCGAGCGCCTGTGGGACGGCCTCGAGGGGCTCGAGGCGCAGTTCGGGGCGAAGACCGTCACCTCCGCCCCGTCGGGCATGACGCACCTGGTGTTCGAGCGCGGCTGACCGGGCCTACACGTTCGGGGCGAGCGCCTCGATCGTGACATGCGCCGCGTAGGAGCCGCGCGGGTGCGTGAGCGACGGGCGCAGGCCCCAGACCAGGTCGACCTGGCCCGCCACGCCGGGACCGGTCGTCGTCGCGACCTTGTCGAGCCCGTTCGGAACGGCGCGCCACGGGTCGGAGTCACTCGCCGTGCACGTGCCGCTCGCGTCCACGCCCCAGACCGGGGTCGTCGTGCCACCGACCGCCTGCAGGCAGACGCCAAACAGGCTGTTCGCACCAGCCCAGTCATTGTCAGTCGCCACGTTGTCGTTGTCGTAGTCGGGCATCGCCGCGCCAGGTGCGATCTGTCCCGCCGCCGCGTTGTCGCCGACCGTGACCGCCCGGTCGCTGCCGATCGCGTCGATGTCGGCGAGCATCTCGACGTTGGAGCCGCCGAACAACGTCGGCGACCAGGTGCTGCCGCCGTCCTGTGTGTAGCCCACGACCTTGTTGTAGGTGCTGAACAGTGCGACGTCCTCCGAGATGGCAGCGACGCCGTACACGGAATAACCGACGCCGGTCCGAGCGGTCCAGGTCAGCCCGCCGTCTATGGAGAGCACGATCTCGTTCCACTCCTTGCCGGCCCAGATCACCTGCGTGCCGTCCACGATGTCCATGGCGCGGATGGCATAGGCGAACCCGGGTGGCGTGATCGTGCTCCAGCTGACGCCGCCGTTGCTGGTCCGATACATGAGGCCGTCGCGGCCACCGGCGACCACGATGTCGCGACCCACGGTGACGACCGCACCCAGATTGGCCGCAGAAGGCGCGGTCATCACCTGCCACGATGCGCCACCGTTGACGGTCCGCACGACGACGCCGCCGCGACCCACGGCATAGGCGACCTCCGAATCCCACGCAGCGACGGCGAGGAGTTCAGCGCTGGTCCCGGTGGCGGAAGTCTGGGCCCACGTCGATCCGGAATCCGTGGACTTGATCACCACGCCGTTGGCGCCGGCCGCGTACAGTCGGCGGCCGTCGTCGATCGAGCTGACGACGGCGTGCAGGTAAGAGGTCGTGGGGCTGGAGACGTTGCTCCAGGCAACGCCGAGGTTGGTCGACCGACGGATGGTGCCCTCCTCGCCCACTGCCACCACCGTCTTGCTGCCAGCGATTGATGCCACACCGGTGAGATGCGCCGTCCCCGCCGCGCCGCGATCCCGGATCGTCCACGTCGTGCCGTTCGCTGTGGAGGCGAGACGGCGACCCTTGGCGGTGAGGAGCGCGTAGTTGCCGTCCCACGCATCGATCTCCGTGGGCACGCCCTGCACAGGGCTGTCGATCCGGGTCCAGCTCACACCGGCGTTGAGGGTGCGGTAGAGCGAGCCGCGCAGGCCAGCCACGAACCAC
>JAOPYU010000169.1 GCA_025964455.1 Thermoleophilia bacterium
GGGTATGTCGCCATGCACCTGGCTGAGCGTGGCCGTGCGCGATCGGTCACCGCGCTCGCCCCGGCGGGCGGCTGGCCGGCCGGCGATGCGTCCTATGACCACGCCGTCGCGCTGTTCGAGCGCATGCAGCGCGACCTCGTGGTCGGCGCGTCGCTCGCGGGCCTCGTGACGCGCACCCGCCGCGGCCGCCGGTACGCGACCCGCGACATCGCGACCAACTCGGCGCACATCCCGCGCGAGCTGATCGTGCACATGGCCCGTGGCGCGCGCCAGTGTCCCATCGCCAGGACGCTGCTGCAGATGCGCGACGAGTTCGCCTGGAACGTCGACGGCGCCAGCATCCACTGCCCGGTGCGCATCGTGTGGGGCACGAGCGACCGGGTGCTGCTGCATCCGGCAGCCGGCACGTCGTATCGCGGCTGGCTTCCCGGGGCCGAGTGGATCGAACTCGACGGCATCGGGCATTGTCCGCAGCTGGACGACCCCGACACCGTGGTCCGCCTCGTCCGCGAGCAGGTCGCCGTGGCCGAAGCGGCGCTCGTCCAGCCGCGCTAGGCCCCCGCCACGAACGACACGCCCTCGAGTGACACCTGGTTGTCGTTGGCGCTGGTGGAGATCCAGACGCGACCGTCGCTTTCCACCTCCAGCACGCCGATGGCGCTCCCGAACGAGGCGACGGGCCACGACCGAATCTTGCTCGGTCGATATCCCACAGGCAGCGTGAACATGTAGCTCGCAGTTCCATCCGCCCCACGGAACGCGACGCCCCGCATGTGGACGATGCCGAACCGATCCTTCCGGAAGCCAGCCTGCTGGTACGAGCCGGTTGCCGTGCTCCCCCACGTGGCCGCGTACGCGACCTCGCTCGGAGCCCCGATGACGTGCCAGTCCTCCTCAGCGATCAGGTCGTCCGCCCCGATCGAGCCGCTCATGATCTTGGACCCGCCGATCGATCCCTCCGCGAGCTTCGATGCGATGACCGATCCGTCCGCGAGCGCGGCTGCCGTCACCGCGCCGGCCACGAGGGTCGGGCTCGGATAGGTCCCGCCGAGTGCACCGCTCGCCGCGCCTGCCGGTCGACGCAGCGACGCGATCGTCGGATAGGCGAGATCGGGGAGCGTGATCGATCGGTTGCGCACCTCGGCTGATCCGACGGCACCAGCCCGGAGCTGTGTCGCCCCGACACTGTCGCGTGGCAGCAGCGTGGCGGCCGCGATCGTGGTTCCGGTCGTCGACATCACCAGGGCGACGAGCGCGACGAACATCGCGGGGCTGGGTCGGGAAATTCGCATGGCGGACGGTACCACGGCAAGCCGTGGCCACGTGTCAGGCGCGGCTTACGAGACGATCGCGTCGCCCCGCGCACACTCCATGCATACGCGCTGCGGAATGAGACCGACACGCATGAGCACGGAGAACATCCGGCACCCGATGCACAGCGCGAAAGATCGCCTCCAGCCCGGCGGCCACGACCATGAGCACAGCCAAGGCGCGCGCCACGTCGTGTGCATCGAAGGCGAAGGCAGCGAGCGACGCCGCCGCAGTCACCACGAATCCGATCGTCTGGGCGAAGCGCTTGGGCGGCCCCGGTGTCAGTCGAGCAGCGCCGAGCCGCGGCGCCACGACGCGGTTGGCGAGCATCGCAATGGGGCTCACCCGCGGACCGAACAGGACCCGCAGCAGGAATCCGGTTGCGAGCAGGGGCAGGAGCCACCAGGCATCGAACGCGACGACCACCGCCGCGAGCACCATCACGCACGCAGCCACCGTGCGCGCGGTCTTCTCGTTCACGGGGTTGGGGAACTCGAGCCAACGATGCATGCCTGCATCGTAGCGCCGTCAGCGAACCAGCAGGTATCCAGCTGCCGCGCCACCGATGGCACCGAGCGGTCCGAGCAGCAGGGCGCCCGCAACGGCGCCTCCGAGGATCCACAACCAGTTCGGAGCGCTGACGCCGACGGCGACGCCGGCCCGCATCGGGAGCGTCTGGGTCGCGACAGGCGTCGATGGCGCGGCCGCGCGGCGCGCGCGACGGTTCATGACCGGAGCGGGGGAGACGAGCATGGCTTTCATTCTTGAAGCATCCTTGCTTGCTGGGACTGACAGGAGCGATTAGATCGCGTCCCGCGTCCCGCCGTGCCGGCGAATCGCCGAGATCCGCGACTTCCTGCCCCTTCCTCACCCCCATTCGGGGGATCATCACGAAACGCGAATGGCCGATGATGCGGAGGAAGCACCCTCCACCCGAGGTCCGCCGTGACCGCTGCCCTGCCAACCTGCATCCTCGCCGATGACAACGCGTTCATTCGCGAGGTGCTGACGCTGCGCCTCCAGGACAGCAGGCTCGTCGACCTGGTCGGCGAGGCGGTCAACTGCCCGTCCACCGTGGAACTCATCTGCTCGTTGCGCCCACAGGTCGCATACATCGATGTCCGCATGCCCGGGGGTACCGGCATCGAGGTGGTCGCCCGCGTCCGCGAGCTCGGCCTCGACACCAAGATCATGGTGTTCAGCGCGTGCCACGAGCTGAGCATGGTGAACGCAGCTCGCGCGGCGGGGGCATCGGGGTTCATGCTCAAGGACGCGCCCGGCGGCGTGTTCATGTCAGCACTCCAGCGCATGCTGGCCGGCGAAGCGTTCGTCGACGCTGGCTCTCCGCACATCATCGACGCGCTGAGCCGGTCCGCCGCCGGCCTCGGATGAGGAAGTCTCCCCCCAGGCGCCTCACGATGGTCGGTGCGGGCATCGCGCTGTGGTTCGCGATCAGCGTCGGCCTCACGGCTGCCTTCGGCCTGGTCCACACCGATGGCTTCGGCGGCGAGGGCGCGCCCTGGATCCTCCGCCCCACGTTGATCAACCTGTGGATCGCGCTGCCGATCGTGATCCCAGTCGGGGCGGCACTGGTCGCGGCGCGACGCGAGTTCGGGCTCACCTCGCCCCTGGGCAGCGGTCTCGCGATGTTCCTGCTCGGGATCCTGAGCTGGGCCGTCGGCAACCTCGCGTGGTACTACTACTCGACGTGTGCCAGCTGGCCTGTCCTCGGGTGTGGTGGGGACGTGCGGATCCCGTTCCCATCGCCGGCTGACGTCCTGTTCCTGTCCAGCTACCCGTGGTGCCTGGCGGGGGCCATCCAATTGTCGCGCGCGCTCGGCGTGCGGCCGAGCCACTTCCTCCGACGGTATCCGGCGCCGGTCACCCTTGCCGCGATCACGGCGTTCGTCGGAGTCCCACCCATGCATGTTGGTCCGATCCGGGTGGGTTTCGGTCAGTTGATCGCCCACGGGGCGAACTCCGTCGACACCACGCTCGTGGTCGCCTACATGCTCGGCGACATCGCGTTGATCTGGATCGTACTCGTGCTGGCTGAATCCGCACGCAAGGCCGTCGGCGGGAGGTTCAGCCGGCCACTGCACCTGCTCGTTGCGGGTCTCGGCATGCTCTACGTGGCAGACCTGCTGTTCTTCCGCTCGGTGGCGATCGGGACCTACAGCGAGACCGGCGTTTCGAACCTCTCGTACGCTGCGGCGCTGGCGCTGGTGCCGTATGCGGTCTATCGGTTCACGGTTGCGCCGGTGATGGCATCCGAGGCGATGCCCGCAACCGGCACGGATGCCTGGCACGCAGCTGCGAACGCGATCATGGCGTCGCACGCTCGCGTCCTGGGAGGTCTCGCCACGCAGGTGGCGGACGGCACACCAGGCGTCACGATGCGCGACGGCGCTGTCATGCTCGACCTGCCCTACGAGCGATCGCTCCAGCGCCTGGTGGCCACGTGCTGTGACAGGACCGGGCCGCTCGGCCGTCGCCTCGCGCTCGAGGCACTCGACGGGGTGCTCGCGCACCGCAGTGAGCCACGCATGCAGCAGGTGCGGGACGAGCTCGCGCTCGACGGTGCACCCGGCCGCGATGGCGATGCCGGTGGGCTCGGGCCGTTGCTCCTGGTGGTGGTCATGGGAACGAGCGCTGCTGCGATCGTCGGCGCTGTCCTCGCTGATGGCCGCCCGAAAATGGCGGCGGTGTCACACGGCGTTCTCGTCGGCCTGACGTTGCTCGTGTGCGGGATCTACGTGCGGCGCCTGCGAGCGGGCCTGGGCCAACGGCGGCGTGAGGTCGACCGATCCACGCAGGCCCTGGGCGCCATGCTCGCTGGGTTGGACGGAGCCCGGCAGGACGAGCGCGCACGCGTGGCCGGGGAGATCCACGATTTCGCGCTCCAACAGCTGGCGGGTGCGACGATGCACATCGACCGCGCGCGCCAGTTCGGCAAGGACATGCACCCGAAGGCTCGTGCGTCCGCCGAAGCCGTCGAGGCGCTGCTGCACGGGTCCATCGATGCGCTGCGCCGGATCATGGACGGCCTCCAGCCGAGCTCGCTGCTGCACGGCAACCTTCGCGCGGCACTGGCCGAAGTTGCGATGCAGGTCGAGGCCGCCTATAGCGTGCAGGTGCGATTTGGAGCCATCGAGCTCGACGAACTGCCGCTCGCCCAGCAGCTGCTCGCCTACCGCGCTGCCGCCGAATTGATCACCAATGCCGGCAAGCATTCCGGAGCAACCGCCGTGACGGTCGAGCTGCGCCGCAGCGACGAGGTGCTGCACTTGGTCATCGCGGATGATGGCGACGGCTTCGGCCAGTCGATCCGCCTCGTCAATGACCTCCCCGCGGGCCGTGGATGGGGCCTGCGGCTCCTGCTGGAGCAGGTACTTCAGGCGGACGGCCAACTCCGCGTGACGAGCGACCCGGGCAGCGGATCAAGCGTGCACGTCACGCTCCCGGTTGCGGCGTCGGCCGCCGTCCTCGGTAGCTGAGGACGACGTGGTCGTACCGCGATCTGCTGTCCGCGAAATGATGGGGGCATGCCGCGATCCGAGAACTCCGCCAATTCCTCGCTCCATGGGTGGTACCACCACCGCGCGCTGTCGGCCATGCGGCTCGCAGTCGTGCTGTTCGTTGCCATGACGGGCTGGTCGGTCGGGTCGGCACTGCTGCTGCGCGAGCGCGGCGAGCCGGTCGACGCCGTCGTCCGCGACTTCGTCGTGCACCCGCGACGCGGCGAGACCGCGCGACCGATCTGGTCGTACCGCTATCAGGGGCGAGCCTACGAACATCGCGCACCTGTCGGTGACCAGTCACTCGAGGTGGGTGATCGCGCGGTGCTCCTCGTTGACCCGAGCCACCCCGGCACCGCGCTCCAGCGAGGGGAGCTGTGGCGCCAGAGCCGCTTGGTCGCTGCGATCACGGGTGCGCTCGTCGTGTTCACTTCCCTGTGTTTCCTGCTCGTCCGGCGCATCGGGAGGGGCCGCGGCTGAGTTGGGGCCGCGGCGGGTATCCCACGCTGCGTGGAGCAGGAGGATCAGGACGAACTCGAAGTCCATGCGTCGGCCAGGCGTCGATTGTCTGCGTGGTTCGACGACGAGGACATCGAGCCCTGGGCCATCGCGCAGCTCGTCGCAGCTGCCGATGAGATGCGTCTGCTCGTGGCTCCGCCGCCCGCGTGGGATCGCATCCAGACCGCCCACGCTCGCCGCGCCACCCTTCGATTCGTCGAGACCGCTGGAGCGACGACACCGATGCTGCTCCTGTTCGAACTCGCGCCGGCCCGCGTGGTGCTGCGCGC
>JAOPYU010000173.1 GCA_025964455.1 Thermoleophilia bacterium
TAGACCGAGCCGCCGGGCGAGTTGATGTAGATCGAGATGTCCTTCTCGGGGTCGTCGCTGTTGAGGTGCAGCAGCTGCGCCACGACGAGGTTCGCGATCTGGTCGTCGATCGGCGTTCCGATGAAGATGATGCGCTCGGAGAGCAGGCGCGAGTAGATGTCGAAGGAGCGCTCACCACGGGAGGTCTGCTCGATGACGTAGGGGACGAGAGGGCTCATGTGGGGGCTCCTTTGAATCTGTCGGCGAGCGGGTTGCTCGAGCCCGGGACTGCCTTCCCGGGACTGGGTATCTCGGCGTTGCCGGCACTGAACTTGAGCCCCGGTCCCGGCACTCTGCCGTGTCGGGTCCAACGCGTCCAATCAGCGTGCCTGCAAGCACCACGTGGCCCGTTCCTGCCCAGCCGTGTGCGATCCCTCACCTCACGGCCCGAAGTCGTGTCGCGCCTCGCGCTGGGCGTCGCGCTGGGCGTCGCGCTGCGCGCCGCCTCCGGCCCCTGTCCGCCAGTTGTGCATTCTCGATAACCCCTCGATCGGATTTGCACAAGTCACGAGCCGGCGATGGCACTCGAGCCGCCAACTGTACGAAATCGATAACCCCTCGATCGTTTCTGTACATGAGGGAGAAGGGCCGGTTCGCCGCGCTCCGGCGGTGCCCGCCCCTTCGCCAGATGTGCAATTCCAATACCCCCTTGATCGGAACTGCACAGTTCACAAGCAGGCGATGGCCATCGAGCCGCCGACTGTACGAAATCGATAACCCCTCGATCGTTTCTGTACATGACGGAAACGATGTGGCTTGCCGTGACCCCCGGGGTCAGCGTCGCGGCGTCCCCGTGAGCGCCCGGGTCCGTCACGGAGTCGCGACCCGACGGACACGGAGTTGGCACGGAGCGTGCGGATCCGGTGCGGCGGCGTGGTGCACGATGTTGTCGTGGGCACTAACGAACGACTCATCGGGCTCGCCTCCCGCCAGCACGGCCGGGTGGCTCGGCGGCAGCTCGCCAGCGTGGGCATCCCGAACGGGACGATCAGTCGACTCGTCAAGGATGCGATCCTCCTCCCCCGGCCCGGAGCCGTGTTCGCCGTTGGGCACGTGGCCCCGTCCCGGGACGCGGAGCTCATGGAAGCGGTGCTCGCCGCCGGTGAGGGCGCCGTCGTGTCGGGGCTCGCCGCTGCAGGACTCTGGGAGATCACGCGACGGAAGGCGCCACGGATTGAGATCACGACACACCATCATCCGCGGTCCATGCCGCGAGGCATCATCGTGCGCGCACGCACCGAAGTCCCCATGTCGGAGCGATCCGCGGTACGCGGCATCCCGACCACCACCCCGCTTCGGACCATCGCGGACCTGAGCCGTCGCCTCCAGCCCGACGAGGTGCGCTTCGCCATCCACGAGGCCCTCTACTTGGCGCTGTTCACGCTCGACGAGCTCGCCAGCTTCGCCGAGGCGCGTCGCGGCACACGGGGTTGTCGGCCACTCCGTCAGGCCCTGGACGATTACCGTGCGGGCGACACCGGCTCACGGAGCAACCTCGAAGCAGCCGTCGGGATGCACATCGGCGACCGTTTCCCCGTCACTCCTCGCCTGAACTGGGCAACGCCGGTCGACGGTGGCACGGTCATGACGGACTTGTGCTGGCCGGAACTCGGGATCTGCTGCGAGGTCGATGGACCGGTCCACGACCTACCGGCGACAAGACGCCGCGATGAGGAACGGAGCCGCCGCCTGACGGCTGCCCGGTGGTCAGTCTTCAGGATCGACTACCGGGAATTCGAACGCGACCCGAATGCCGCCTGCACGCCCGTGGTCGACGCACTCTGGGCAGCTGTGTCGCGCCAGGCGACCTGACCATTCTCTACGCGGCGTCAGCGACCGACCGTGCCGCACGCGCGCCGTCGAGCTCGCGACCGCGGGCCTCGATGCGGGAGACCGCATCTGCGACCGGCGCGAACGAGACCTCGTCGCCGTCTCCGCGCGCGCCGTCTCCGCCCGCGTGCTCGAACGGATCGTCGAGGTCACGGATGAGCAGCAGCATGTAGCCGAGGAAGAACGAGATCACGCCCACGAAGAAGCAGGCCTGGACGAGCGGCCCGATCGCCGAGGCGAGCATCGCCACAAGCAGCAGGCCGAGCCCGATCTCCGCGATCGCATAGGCAGCCGGGACGAAGCCAGTGACCCGGATCGTGTGCATGCGCACGAGCTTGGAACGGATCGACGCCTGCTCCGACTTGAGGCGCGAGATGAAATTCGCCTGCGTGTGCGGCTCGAAGTCCAGGAACCGGCGATCAAGGCGCGTCACGCGCGCGAGGAGCTCACCCTGGGCCGTCTCCCCGCGAAACCAGCCGATCGTCTCGTGACCGATCGCCGCCACGTCGTCGAGGCACTCGCGCGCTGCCGGCACGCCCTTGTCCGTGTGCAGGATCCAGCACTCGTCGGCGATCGACTCGAGATGGCTCGCGACCTCGCCCGGAAGCCGCTCGCTCTCCTTGTAATCGGTGAGCGTCCCGGCGAGCAGGAACCCGAGCAGGAACACGTTCGCGGTGACCACCGACGCGAGCAGCGGGCTCGTCTCGATCGGCTCGAACCCAGCGGCCACGAGACCTGCCTTCGCGGCGACGACGAGGGCGACGAGCGGCAGGATGCGAATGGCGAGTGACCAACGTGACATGTGCGCGAGAACTCCGAAGATCGTGGACGAGCGGTGCTGGGACCGTTTCTCGGCACGATCGCGCGCAATCGTGAGCCCGGCGTGAGCGTTCGGAGGCATCCCGGAGAGCGCCGCCTTCCCTCATGTACAGGAACGATCGACGGGTTATCGGTCCTGCACAACTGTGGAGGTGGAGTCCCCGAAGCTGACCACACATGTACCGAAACGATCGAGGGGTTATCGGAATTGCACAGTTGGCCGGGGGTTGACCGTGCCGGCGCCGCGGTGGGCGCCGCGG
>JAOPYU010000185.1 GCA_025964455.1 Thermoleophilia bacterium
GCGGGTGTCGCCGGCGGCCTCCGCACGCTTGACGAGCTTGTCGATCACGTGCCCGTTCTCCTCGTGGATCATCACGAGCCCGACGTTGCCGGCCGCACGCTCCATCACCGCGAACAGCGTGTCGTCGTCCACCATGAGCGCGCCGGGATAGGCGTGGAATAACTTGAAGCTGGTGACGCCCTTCTCGACCATGGAGTCGAGCTCCTCGATCACCTCGGGGCGGGCATCGGTGACGATCATGTGGAAGCCGTAGTCCATCACGGCCTTGCCACTCGCCTTGCCGTGCCACAGGTCGAGCCCGTCCTGCAGCGAGCCGCCCTTGGGCTGCGTGGAGAAGTCGATGTGCATCGTGGTGCCGCCGTGCAGCGCCGCCACGTGGCCGGTCGTGAAGTCGTCGCACGACGTGGTGCCGCCGAAGGGCATGTCGAGGTGCGTGTGCACGTCGATCGCGCCCGGCATGACGAGCTTGCCCGTGGCGTCGATGACCTTGTCGGCCCACTGGGCCAGGTCCCTGCCGATCATGAGGACGGTGGCGTCCTCGATCATCACGTCGCCCTGGTAGGTCTCGGACGCGGTGACGATCGTGCCACCGGAAATGACGGTCTTCATGGCTCCCCTTCCACGGACTGGTGCAGGTCGGCGGATCCCCCCGGTCGCCGACGACCGTCCGACACTAGCAAGGCGCGGGCGGCCGATGCACCGCAGTGCACCGAAATCGGGCGCGCGCACGACATACGGGGAGGAACGCGGCCTCGGGACGGGCCGCGCGGGGAGTCCATGCGCATCACGCTGCCACGAGCACTGCCGGTGACCGAGCTCGACGATGTCGAGCGTGTGCTTGCGCACGGCGTCGAGGTGCTCGGCTCGCGCGCGCAGCTCGGCGAGGTCGGCACCAACGGCGCCATGCAGACGCTCCGCCTGCAGCTGCCGGGTGGCGGGCGCGTGGTGGAGGCACTCAACGTGCCGCCCTTTGCGCAGGCCGCCCAGGAAGACTTCATCTCGCAGGTCGCACGTCGGCTCGGCGTGGAGCACCTGTTCACGCCCACGATGGTGCGCCCCGACGGCAGCGCGATGGTGGCGCTCGGCGCAGGCAAGCCCGCGGAGTCCGTGGGAGCGACGTCCGCTGCCGACCTGCACGCCGCGCTCACGGGCCTGTACGAGCGCGAGCTGCCGCAGCTGGGCAGGGCGGGCGCCGCCGAGCAGGCGCGCGTCGACCTCGAGCTCGGGCACGTGATCGACTCGATCGTCGCCAACAGCGACCGGCACGGCTCCAACATCCTGCTGGACGCGAAGTCCGGCGCGGTCACGCTCATCGACATCGGCAACATGGGCACGCCCGGGCGCCGCACGCTGCGCCCCATGCTCAACCCGCAGTACCTGCTCGGCGCGCGCGACGGCGCGGTGGAGCTGCACCCGCGCACCGTTGAGATCCTGCGCGAGAACCTGACGCCCGCCGACCTGCGCCAGCTCCAGGGCCACCTGCGCGCCACGCTCGCCGACTACCCGGGCGGCGCGGGTGGGTCGCTCGAGAACCGCGGGCGCCAGCACCTGCTCAAGCGGGTCCTCTCGCGCGACACGTTCGCCGACGACATGGTCGCGCGCCGCGAGCGCATCCTGGCCACCGGTCGGGTGGAGTACACCGACGCACGGCTCAACGAGATCCTCGCGACCACGTGGCTCCGGGCATACGGCACCGCCGCGGCCTCGGGCGTGGCCGGCATGGCGGCCGCTGGCACGGGCGCTGCGCTCCTCGCACGGGATTGATTCCCCCGCTCGTCGGGGCTGCCGCACCCCGCCGATCGCTCAGGTAACGTTCCCGTAACTACGGTGTCGGGGGGCGCCGGGCAGCCGCACAGCACGGGAGCACCCAATGGCCACGATCGCACCGAACACCTCGCCGACCACCACACGCGCGCGCCGCGTTCGCGCCGCCGGGGCAGCAGCGCCCACTACGCGCCCCACCGCGCCCGCCGTCGGCAATCGTGCCGTCGACACCGTCTTCCTCGGCGCGCCCCGCAAGGCCGGCGGGATGAGCGTCAAGCAGCGATTCGCCACGCTGGAAGAGCGCTTCAAGCCGGATGCCGCCAAGGGCGTCGACGTGCGCTTCCAGTTCCAGCTGTCCGGCGACGGCGGCGGCGACTGGTACGTCGAGATCAAGGACGGCAAGATCACCGTCAAGGACGGCTCCGGTCCCAACCCGACCGCGACCCTGAAGGCCTCCGCGAAGGACTACAAGAAGATCGCCGACGGCGAGATGAACAAGATGTGGGCCTTCGTGCGCGGGAAGCTCAAGGTCGACGGGGACAAGGACGCCCTCGGCAAGTTCGACTCGTACTTCCGCAAGCCCTGAGGCCCGACGCCGCTCCCTGCCTGCACGTCACACGATTCGTGAGGGTGTAGGATCGGACGGTCGCGCACGCTCGGGGGGACCGTGCGCCGCGCATCTCCGGGAGGGAGGCGCGCGCGATCCAAGGGGAGTGACATGTCTGACGAGCGAGCGCTGCTCGAGCGACACCGCAAGGTGCTGCCGAGCTGGATGGCCCTGTACTACGACGAGCCGATCCAGCTCGCCCGTGGCGAGGGTCGTCACGTCTGGGACGGAGCGGGCAACCGCTACCTCGACTTCTTCGGCGGCATCCTCACCACGAGCACCGCACATGCCCTGCCCGAGGTCGTCGCCGCCGTCCAGGAGCAGGCGGCCAGGATGCTCCACAGCTCGACGCTCTACCTGATCGAGCAGCAGGTCGAGCTCGCCGAGCAGGTCGCCGAACTGAGCGGCATCCCGGACGCCAAGGTGTTCTTCACGCCGAGCGGCTCGGAGGCGAACGAGGTCGCGCTGCTGCTGGCGACGACCGCGCGCCGCAGCAACCAGGTGCTCGCGCGGCGCAACAGCTACCCCGGCCACTCGTTCGGCACGATCGCGATCACCGGCAACCGCGGCTGGCGCGCATCGCAGCTGTCGCCGTTCAACGTGAGCTGGGTGCACGGCGGCTACCAGTACCGCTCGCCCTGGCGCGACGCGTCGGGCCCCGACTACATCGAGCAGTGCGTCGCCGACCTGCACAGCGTCATCCAGACCAGCACGGGCGGCGACGTCGCGGCCATGATCTTCGAGCCGATCCAGGGCGTCGGCGGATTCTCCACGCCGCCCGACGGGCTCTTCGGCGCCTTTGAGCAGGTGTGTGACGAGCACGGCATCCTGATGATCAGCGACGAGGTGCAGACCGGCTGGGGTCGCACCGGCGACCACTTCTGGGGCTACGAGGCGCACGGGGTGACACCCGACCTGCTGACGTTCGCCAAGGGCATCGGCAACGGACTGTCAGTCGGTGGCGTGGTCGCGAGCGCGGAGCTCATGGACGGCATCACCGCGGGGCAGATCTCGACCTTCGGCGGCAACCCGCTGGCGATGGCGGGCTCCCTCGCCAACCTGCGCTACATCCGCGAGCACGACCTGCAGGGCAACGCCAAGCGCGTCGGCACGCACGTCATCGACGGGCTGCGACGAGCCGTCGACGCCGGCGAGCTGCCGATGGTCGGCGAGCTGCGCGGCAAGGGGCTCATGTTCGCCCTCGAGCTGGTCGAGCCGGGGACCGACACGCCCGACGCGGCAACCGCCGGCGCGATGATGGAGGCCACCAAGGAGCGCGGCCTGCTCATCGGCAAGGGCGGGCTCAACGGCAACGTGCTGCGCATGGCGCCGCCGATGACACTCACCCTCGAGGAGGCGGAGGAGGGGCTCGGGCTCCTGCTCGACGCCCTGCGCGACGTGCAGCACACGCGCCATGGGATCGCTCCCGCCACCACGACGCAGGAAGTCACGGCCTGATGACCACGCTCTCACCCCAGGAGGCGTCCACCGTGACGACCCTGCACCACTGGATCGCCGGCAAGCACGACAGCACGCCGGTCGAGCGGATGCTCGACATCCACGACCCGGCGACCGGCCAGGTCGTCGCGAAGGCGCCGATGGCGACCGTCGCCGACACCGACCGCGCGGTCGCGGCAGCCAAGGCGGCGCTGCCGGCGTGGCGCGAGACGTCACTGACCAAGCGCACGCAGATCATGTTCCGCATGCGCGAGCTGCTGGTCGCGCGCAAGGAGGAGCTCGCCGCGATCGTCACGCGTGAGCACGGCAAGGTCCGCGAGGATGCGCTCGGCGAGGTCACGCGCGGCATCGAGGTGGTGGAGTTCGCGTGCGGCATGCCGCACCTGATCAAGGGCGAGTACTCCGAGCAGGTCTCCGGCGGCATCGACACCTGGTCGATCCGCCAGCCACTCGGCGTGGTGGCCGGCATCACGCCGTTCAACTTCCCGGCGATGGTCCCCATGTGGATGTTCCCGATCGCCATCGCGGCCGGCAACACATTCGTCCTGAAGCCTTCCGAGAAGGAACCGAGCGCGGCTGACTTCATCGCGAAGCTGTTCGCCGAGGCGGGCCTGCCCGAGGGCGTGTTCAACGTGCTCCACGGCGATGCCGTCGCGGTGAACCGCCTCGTCGAGCACCCCGACGTCGCGGCGATCTCGAGCGTCAGCTCGACGCCCGTCGCGCGGCACATCTACGAGAGCGCCACGCGGCACGGTAAGCGCGTGCAGGCGCTCGGCGGTGCCAAGAACCACATGGTCGTGCTGCCTGACGCCGACATGGACCTCGCGGCCGACGCGGCGATCGGCGCGGCGTTCGGCTCCGCTGGCCAGCGCTGCATGGCGATCAGCGTCCTCGTCGCCGTGGCCGGCGCGGCCGACCAGCTGCGTCCCAAGCTCGAGGAGCGGATGGCCAAGCTGACCACCGGCCCGGGCAGCGAGCCCGGCAGCGAGATGGGTCCGCTGGTGACCGCCGATGCGCGTGACCGGGTGGCCGGCTACGTCGCCCAGGGGGCGTCTGACGGTGCGGAGCTCGTCGTCGACGGACGCACCGTGCGTGTCGAGGGACACGACGAGGGTTTCTGGGTCGGCCCGACGCTCTTCGACCACGTGAAGACGGACATGTCGATCTACCGCGACGAGATCTTCGGACCGGTGCTCGACATCGTGCGCGTGGAGACGTGGGAGGAGGCGATGGCGCTCGTCAACGGCTCCGAGTTCGCGAACGGCGTGGCCATCTTCACCAACGACGGCGGGGCGGCTCGCCGCTTCCAGCACGAGGTGGAGGTCGGCATGGTCGGCATCAACGTGCCCCTCCCGGTCCCGATGGCGTACTACTCGTTCGGTGGCTGGAAGGCCTCGCTGTTCGGCGACACGCACATGCACGGCATGGAAGGTGTCCGCTTCTTCACGCGGGCCAAGGCGATCACGGGTCGCTGGCCCGACCCGAGCCACCGGGGAGTCAACCTCGGCTTCCCGACCCAGAGCTGAGCGGCGAGGACCGACTGACATGACGACTCGTGGAACACAGCTCCAGACCGGTCGGCGACCCGCCGAACTCATCGAGGCGGACCTGAGCGAGCGGCTCCCCGCCATGACCGACCAGGAGGCGTACGCGGAGGCGTCGCGCTGCCTGTACTGCTTCGACGCACCCTGCATGGTGGCGTGCCCGACCAGCATCGACATCCCGGGCTTCATCAAGCTGATCGGGACCGATGACCGGCTCGGCTCGGCGCAGCGCATCCTCGGCCAGAACGTCATGGGTGCGTCGTGTGCGCGCGTGTGCGCGGTCGAGGAGCTGTGCGAGGAGGCGTGCGTGCTCGCGCCGCATGAGGGGCCGATCAAGATCGGTCGGCTCCAGCGCTACGGCACCGACGAGGTGTACGGCGATCCGAAGGGGTTCGCGCGCGCCGGGATCTATCCGGGCGTCGCCACCGGCAAGTCGGTGGCAGTGGTCGGCGGCGGCCCTGCCGGGCTGGCCGCGGCGGCGCAGCTGCGCATCGAGGGGCATGCGGTCACGATCTTCGAGCGCCAGCCGGAGCTTGGCGGTCTCGCGATGTACGGGATCATCCCGCTGCGCGAGCCGAGCGACGTCGCGCTGTGGGAGGCGAGCCAGGTGGTCGCGCTCGGCGCCACCGCACGCACCGGCGTGGAGGTCGGCGTCGACGTGGCGGCCGATGAGCTCGTCAAGGATTTCGACGCGATCTTCCTCGCCAACGGCTCCGGCGCTCGGGTGTCGGACATCGGCCTCGAGGGTGACGATCTCCCGGGCGTGGAGGATGCGCTCGAGTTCATCGAGCGGATCCGTGTGGAGAAGCCGTCCCAGGTGCCGGTCGGCGAGCACGTCGTGATCGTCGGTGCCGGCAACACGGCCATGGATGCCGCGACGATCGCCGCGCGTCTCGGAGCCGTCTCGGTGACATGCGTGTACCGCCGCACCGTGCGCGAGATGACCGGGTACCCCAACGAATACGAGCACTGCCTCAAGGACGGCGTCCGATTCGCCTGGCTCATGCAGCCGGTGCGGGCGATCGCCGGCCCGGACGGGCACGTCGCGCAGCTGGAGTGCCGCGTCGTCGCGCTCGGCGAGCCCGGCGAGGATGGTCGCCCGGCTCCCTTTGTGACCGACGACCTCGTGGTGGTGCCGTGTGACCACGTGCTGCTCGCGACCGGCCAGCGACGCGAAACCGACTTGTACCAGCAGCTCGGCCTCAACGTGATGTGGGATCGCCCCGTCGCACCCGGCCCGTACCGCACGACCGACCCGATGGTCTTCGCCGGCGGCGACGCCGTGCTGAGCGGCAAGGAGCTGAGCGTCGTCGACGCCGTCGCCCAGGGTCGCGAAGCCGCACGCGCCATCGACGCCTACCTCATGGAGGACTGACCATGGCCGACCTCTCGACCGATACCGCCGGCATCCGCTCGCCGAACCCGTTCTGGATCGCGTCGGGCCCGCCCGGCAACTCCCTGCGCCAGGTGCGCCTCGCATTCGAGGCCGGCTGGGGCGGCGTGGTCTGGAAGACCGTCGGCGCGCCCGTCATCGACACCGCCATGCGCTACGGCGGCCTCGACGTCTACGGGCGCAAGCTCGTCGGGCTCAACAACATCGAGCTGATCAGCGACCGCCCCGCGGAGGTGAACTTCGCCGAGATCGCGCAGGCGAAGGAGGAGTTCCCCGACCGCGCCGTGGTGATCTCGCTCATGGTGGAGACCGAGCAGAACGCCTGGCACGAGATCGTCAAGCGCGCGCAGCAGACGGGCGCGGACGGCTTCGAGCTCAACTTCGGTTGCCCGCACGGCATGAGCGAGCGCAACATGGGCGCCGCCGTCGGCCAGGTGCCCGAGTACATCGAGATGATCACCGCGTGGGTCAAGGAGGTCTCGGAGATTCCGGTCCTCGTCAAGCTGACCCCGAACATCACCAACATCGTCTCGGGCGCGCGTGCCGCGCGCAACGGCGGCGCTGACGGCGTCAGTGCGATCAACACGATCAACTCGATCGTGGGGCTCGACCTCGATACATGGGAGACCCGGCCGAGCGTCAACGGCAAGGGCTCGCACGGCGGCTATGCCGGCCCGGCCGTGAAGCCGATCGCGCTCAACATGGTCAGCTCGATCGCGCACGACGAGGAGACGGGCGGGCTGCCGATCAGCGGCATCGGCGGTGCCCACACCTGGCAGGACTGCGCGGAGTTCATGCTGCTCGGCGCGAGCACCGTGCAGGTCTGCACGGCCATCATGCACCATGGCTTCCGGCTCGTCGGCGAGCTCGAGACGGGGCTGTCCAACTACCTCGACGCCAAGGGCCTCGGCAGCGTCCGCGAGCTGATCGGCGGCAGTGTCAACCGGATCGCCAACTTCGGCGACTTCGACCTCAACTGGCAGGTCCGCGCCAAGATCGACGAGGACGCCTGCATCGGCTGCGGCAAGTGCATCGAGGTCTGCCGCGACAACCAGGTCGACTGCATCGACTGGGAGAACGGCACCGTGAACATCGGGCGGGTCGCGAAGGTGGACCAGACCGAATGCATCGGCTGCGACCTGTGCTCGATCGTCTGCCCGGTCCACGACTGCATCACGATGGAGGAGCAGCCGCGCGTGCTGGCCCCGATGAGCTGGAACCAGCTCAACGACGCGGTCGGTACGCCGAACTACTGTCCCTCCGAGAACGGCCTGAGCTGGGACGATTTCCCCGACGCCATCGCCGGCAAGGTCGACTCCCACGGCCTCCACAACCCGAGCACTGCCGACGAGCCGGACCCCGTCGCCTGACGACTGGCTTGCCCACTGATTTTGGTGACGTGAGCCGTACCAGGGCCGGCTAACGTCACCAGATCCATGGGTGGAGGGAGGTCAGGGCGTGGCGGCGACGCCGGCGCAGTTCTCCTGCCAGGTGCCAGACGCGCGGTAGCCGTCGGCGTAGGTCGGGTCGGCGCAGACTGCCTGGACGATCTGCTCCATCGAGAGCAGGTCGCCGGTGCGGTCATCGCGTGAGATCGCCTCGCGGCCGGGTCGCTCGCCGAGGGCGGTCTGCACCTGGTCGCCGACCGTGTAGGCCCGCGCCTCCGAGCGCGAGCTCGTGATCTTCTCGTCGCGCGCGTCGAGCGCGTGCTGCAGCTCGTGGGCGAGGGTCGAGGCGCGCTCGGCGCGTGTGCCGTCGGTGAACGAGCCGCCGTCCACCTCGACGACGGTCTGGACGTTGAGCCGCTCGGGCTTGCCGGGGTAGGCCTGCCACTGGCTGCGGGCCACGGCAAGCGTGCCCGCGCCGTTGCGCGCGTCGTACTCGGCGCTCCCGAGCACCTGGATCTTGACGTCGAGCTGCTCGGCCGCCTCGAGCACCCGCTTCCCGGCCTCGGTGCCGCGCACGTCCTCGAGCGCTTGGCGCACCGTCTCGGTCTGCGCATCGCCCGCCGTGATCGGGAGTGGCTTCCCCGGGCTGTTCGTCTCCGGCGTCACCGGCGACTGCGGGACAGGCACGGCCTCAGCCTCGAGGTCCTCGGGCGTCACGTCGTCTTCGGGGCGGCGCGCCGCGCACGCGGTCAACGCCGCAGCTGCAGCCACGCCACCACCGATGAGCAGCATCGACCTCGCGAGGTTCATGTCGTCCCGTTCGTCCCGTCGCGACGCGCTCGTCCCAGCGCAGTCGTCCTACCGGAGTCTCGGACCGGCGAGGCCGGGTGATTCAGCCGGCCAGCACCTGGAACGGCTTCGGCGTCCCGGTGACCGGGGCTTCCTCGATCTCCACGTCCTCGAGGAAGATCGGCTCGGCTGGCTTGGACATCTCGCCCTGGCCGTTGTCGACCACCTTGCGCGCGTCGAGCTTGTCGAGCACGTCGCCGCCGCTCGTGACGTAACCGAACACCGAGTACGTGGGGGGCAGCGGCGTGTCGCCGAGCATCACGAAGAACTGGCTGCCGCCGGTGTTCGGCATGCCTGCGTTGGCCATCGCGACGATGCCGCGCATGTACTGCACGTCCTTGGGCATCGGATCGTCGGGCAGGTCGTATCCCGGTCCGCCGGTGCCCGTGCCGGTGGGGTCGCCGGTCTGCGCCATGAAGCCCGGGATGATTCGGTGGAACGGCGTCCCGGAGTAGAAGCCCTTGTCGGCGAGGAACAGGAAATTGTTGACGGCGTTCGGCGCCAGGCCGGGCAGCAGCTGCACGCCGAGTACGCCGTCGGTGGTCGCGAGGTTCGCCGTGTAGCTCGTGTTGGGCTTGAGCGCCATCGCAGGCAGGGTCGCCCAGCTGAGCGGCGGGACCGCTGCGGCCGTGACCGGCTCGGCGGTCGTCGCGGCAGGTGCTTCGAGCGGCGCCGGGCCCGGAGCATCGACGGGCGGAGGCGTCTGCGTCAGCTGGCGCGTCATCCCGATGACCTGTGTGTTCAGTCGCATGGGCCAACGGTAGCGACGGCCTGCGTCCATCCCCAAGCGGGAGTGGCAGCGCTGACCTTCCCGGCCGCGCCGGGTGGCCCCCAGTGGCCGCTACATCGCGGCTGCGACGCCGCCGTCGGTCATGAGGCGCTCGTTGTAGCGCTCGATCGCCGCCGCGAGGCCCGAGAGCCGGTAGGCGCGAACGGAGTTGAGCAACTCATGGGGCACGACCACGTGCTCGCCGCGGCATGCGAACAGCTCGCGCAGCGTCTCGGGCAGTGGCGGCAGGGCAGCATCGGCCTCGTCCAGCTCGGACGGGCGTGCGAAGTCATCGGCGGCGTTGGTGGCGAGAAGAGTCGGCATGCAGGGGCCTTCCAGGTTCAGCAAGTGCGTGTCGCGCGGGGCGACTGGTGCACGGAGCCTGCGAGCTCGACCACTCCAGTGAACCGCGGATCGCGCCGGCTCGCAAGGGGGACCCGTCGGTTACCGAACCAGTGCCGGCAGCGCGTCGATCGCCTTGGGCAGGTCGCGCGGGCCGGTGGGCACGATCGCACCCGCCTGGATCCGCACCAGCGTGCCGCCACGCATCGCATCGAGCACGCCCGAGCGCACCTGCTCATTGGACATCCACGCACCGTCGGGCGTGCGGCCGGCGCCCGTGACGAGCATCCCGGCAGCGTTGTTGTGGTGGTCCATGGCGCTCGAGACCTGGCCGAGCGGGTTGTGCCAGCCGTCGCGTTCGTGCGCGTTGCCGAGCCGCGTGACGAGCCGGTCGGCGAGCTCCTCGCTCGCACCGTGCCGCGACATGTAGGCCAGCTTCAGCCGCCCGGCGGCGTAGGTGTGGCGGAAGGCGTCACCGGCGTCGTCCACGTGGGACATCGCACCGTAGAGCGATCGTGATTCGGCGATCGCCGCCTTGCCCGCGCCGATCCCCTCCGTGATCACCCACGGACGGTGCAGGTTCGACAACGCGAACAGCACCTGGTGCTTGTTGAGGTTCAGTCCCACCACCCGTCTGTCGGGTGCGTACGTGCGCCTGTTCCGGGCACGCTGGCGACCGAACTCAGTCGATCAGGCCATCCGCGCGCAGGCGCGCATCCTCGATGGCGCGACGCGCGGCCTCGACCACGCGGATCGTCTCCGGATCTTCCATCGTCTGCGGGAGCGGCTCCCCCGCCGCGTCCGCGATGAGCTGTGCCTCGAGCAGCGGCGTCGCATCCTCGACGAGGTCATCGGGCACGTCGAGCTTGAGCGTCTCGGTGCCCGACGTCATCGCCGCAGCGACCGCCACGGGCGCGCTCGCACCGGCCGTGCCACCGCCGCGGACACCCGACGTGCCGGGCGCCCGCTTGCGAGCCCGCTTGTCGTCGTAGAGGCGTCGATCCGCAACGACCAGCAGGTCCTGGGCGCAGTCGGCCTCCATCGGGAAGCCCGCGCAGCCGGCGCTGATGTGCGTGCCCTCCGGCACGACCCCCTCGGCCACCGCATGCGCGAGCCGCGCCCGGAGCCGGTCGAGCATCAGGTGCGCCGCCATGTCGGTGCTCTCCACGAGCCCGATCACGAACTCATCCCCGCCGATGCGCCCGGCGAAGTCCGAGTCGCGGATGGAATCCAGCACGATCGCCGACAGCCCGACGAGCGCGCGGTCACCTTCGTGGTGGCCCTGCTCGTCGTTGATTGACTTGAAGTCGTCGAGGTCGAAGTAGATGACCTGCAGCTCGCCGTCGTAGCGGCGCGCTCGGTCGACCTCCTCGTCCAGGCGCGTGTTGAAGGCCTGGTGGTTGAGCAGCCCGGTGAGCGAATCGCGCCGCGACCGCTCGCTCAGCTCCTGCGTGGCACGATCGAAGTAGATGACGGTGCACTCGGCGATGACCTCGTCGAGGATCGAGTTGAGCACGTCCTCGAGCTTGAGCACGCTGTGCACCGCGAGCTCGGGGTCGATGTGCTGCTGCACGAACTTCCACATCACGCGTCGCAGCAGCAGGAACTCCTGCACGATCTCGCGCGCCGTGAAGCCGGCCCGCTCACGCTCGATCACGTGGTCGCGGGCGAGGCGCGCGAGGATCGGGTTGGTCGCGCGATGGCGTCCGGGCGCCGGACGCACGATCGCCATTGCGAGGCCGCCGATGAAGGCGGGGAGATTGGCGAGGCGCTTGATCGTGCCGAGCGCGTTGAGCGAGGGGATGAGCTCTCGCTCGATCGCCGTGTCCACGACGCCCAGCGCGACGTCCCACGACGCTGCGCGGAGTGCGAGCGCGAGTTCGCGAAAGGCAGCCTGCTCGCGTGAGTCGAGCGGCTCGATTCGTTCACCTGCGAATTCGTGGTGGAGAGGCATGCGCGTTCCGTCCGTGGAGCGGCTACCTGACCAGCGTACGACGGAACCCCGGAAAGGGCCAGTCCACCACGGCAGATATCGGTCGGATCACCCTGCCGCTCGCCGACGGCTCCCACCGTCGGGGATTCCGCAGCGCTCCGGTGCCGCATCTCCGCTATGCTGCGACGGTCAGGCGCAGGGCCATCCGGGCCC
>JAOPYU010000216.1 GCA_025964455.1 Thermoleophilia bacterium
TGCGCAGGAGCTTCACCACCTCCGCCACGATGTGCTCGAGGACGCGGTCGAAGCGCAGGTCGGCGGTCAGCGACTGCGCGGCGCGGGCCAGCGCGAGCTGCTCGTCCAGGTGGCGACGGCTGCCCTGGTAGAGGCGCACGTGCTCGATCGCGGCCGCGATCTCCACCGCGATCAGCTCGATGAGCCTGACCTCGGTCGGCTCGAACGCGTGGTGGCCTCGCTGGAGCACGAGGACACCGTTGACCTCGTTGCGGTGGCGAAGCGGCAGCGCGACTTCGGTGCCGGCGGGTGCCGACTGCTCGGCGCGGGCCGAGACGGGCTGCTGGTCCTCGATGGCCAGGCGGGCACTGGCCGGCAGCGAAGCCTCGTCGAAGGAGCCGACTTCCAGGTGGTGCGCGGCCCACGTCGCCTCGCGGGCATCCATGCCGTCGCTGCGACGCATGGCCACCACGACCCGATCGGCGTCGGTCTGCTCGCCCAGCTCGCGGGCGGCGACACGGAGCACCTCGTCGGGATCGAGCGACTCGCGCACGGCACGGGCGACGCTCGCCACGATCAGCTCTCGCTCGCCGACGTCGCGCAACTGCTGTGCGAAGCGCGCGCGCTCGATCGCGACAGCGGCATCGTTGGCGAGCTTCTGGACGAACTCGACCTCCTCGCGCCTGAAGGCGCGCAGGCGGCCGTTGGTAGCGATCACAGCGACGCCGATCACGCCGCCGCTCGTGCGCAGCGGCACGTACACCGCACTGCCCGACGCCCCGACGACCGACGCGACCTGTGCGTTGTGGAGCGATTCGCTCGACGCGTCGAGCACCCGGTGCGCCACGCGGTCGCGCACGACGCGCGCCACGGCGGACTGGTCCTCGGCGAGGTCGATGGAGATGGCATCCACCTCGGCGTCCATGCCGCCCATGGCGGCGACCCCGTGTGCGCGACCGGCTTCTTCCTCGATCGCGAGCAGCACACAGCGATCGACCTCGAAGAGGTCGTCGATCGTGCGGAAGAGCGCCTGCGCGATCTCTCCCACGCCTGCCGCGCCCACGAGCTGGCGCGAGAACTCGAAGACCGCGTCCTCGCGTCGCTCGGCACCACCATCGCGCGCAGTGCGTCGCGTGAAGAAGCCCATCGGGAGGGATCCTACGCCTCGCAGGTCGGCACGGCCATGACTGCGGCCCTCCTCGGCACGGATTCACGCCTGCGCCCTCGTGCGCGCGAGGCTGCGGCTATGGTCCACACATGACCGAAGCCACGAAATCCCGCACCGACGATGCGCGCCCCGGATTCAGCTCGCGCTGGATCCTCGACGGGACGCGTGCGGCTGCGACGCCGACGGCATCGACCCCCGGCCACGCGGGAACACCCGTCGACACCGACGGTGACGGCATCGCCGACACGCTGGCCGTGCGCGTCGACGCCGTCGCGCCGCGCGTCTCGCTGCTGCGCCGCCTCGGCACCTGGCTCGGGCGATCGATCCTCACCGTGGTCTTCGTCGCAGCCCTCGTGGCGGCCGCTGCCGCCGCGACGAGCCTGCTGCACACGCGCAGCGACCTCGACGCCGCCCGCGGCGAGCTGAGCGGCGTCCGGGCACAGCTCGACTCGGTGACCACCGAGCGCGACGCCGCGATCGCCGACAACGCCGCGCTCGCCAAGGACGCTGCAAACGCGACCGCGGAGCGCGACGCCGCAACCAAGGAGCAGGCGGGCCTCGAGCTCGAGAACGACGTGCTCCGCGGGATGCTCGTCGACGCCCAGCCGGCAGCCGCCGCGAAGGACTGATCCACGTGCTGCTCGTCGTCGACGTCGGCAACACGCACACGGTCGCGGGCATCTATCCGCTCGACTCGCCGGCCGCGAGCGATCCGACCGCCCGGTGGCGCTGGCAGACCCAGCGCGCCGCGACGAGCGACGAGGTCGCCGCGATGATCGGGCAGATGCTCGCGCTCGACGCGAGCAGCCTCGACGACGTCCAGCGGCTGGCGATCTCCTCGGTGGTCCCCGGCCTGACCACCGCGTGGCGCGACCTCGGCGCCCGCCTGCTCGGAGAGCGCGGTGCGCTCGTCGTCGGCCCGGGCCTGCGCACGGGCCTGCGCATCTCGACGTCCGAGCCCCATGAGGTGGGCGCCGACCGGATCGTCAACGCGGTCGCCGCCTGGCACCGTTACGAAGGGCCCTGCATCGTCGTCGACCTCGGCACGGCGACCACCTACGACGTGATCGTCGACCCGGCGACCTACATCGGCGGCGCGATCGCGCCGGGCATCGCGGTCTCGGTGGGTGCGCTCGTGGACCGGGCCGCCCGCCTCGCCAGCGTCGACCTGCACATGCCCGACACCGCCATCGGCAGGGACACCGCGAGCAGCATGCGCAGCGGCGTGATGCTCGGAGCCGTCGCGCAGCTCGAAGGGATGCTCGCGCGAATCCGCGCCGAGCTCGTCGCCGAGCACGGCGTCAGCGACGACCACCTCGTTCCCGCGATCGCAACGGGCGGCTTCTCCACGATGCTCCACGGCCACGTCACCGGGCTCGACGACGTGGACGTGGACCTCACGCTGCGGGGGCTGCAGCTGCTCGCGCTGCATCGCTGAGGAACCCGGTCCGCTCGCACCCCTAGGGCGCGATCACCTCGAACGTCACCGGAGCGACATAGGAGCCGGGCGGCTGGCTCGCCGCAGCGCGGAAGCCGAACTGGAATGTGGCCGTGGCACCCTCCGTCGTCGTCACGCTGGTGCGGGCGATGGTCGAGCCCGCGGAGCCGGTCGTGTCAGGGACTCCCTTCCACAGCCCCGAGTCGGTCGCCGTGCAGGCCGTCCCCCCGTTGGAGGTCCAGGTCGTGCCGTCGGTGACCGCACCGAGCGTGGCATTGCGCAGGCAGGCGGCGAACACGCCGGTCGGGCCGCCGAGCGACCACGTGTTGACGCCGGACTGGTAGTCGGCGACGCGCGTCGAGTCGGTGCGGACCACCATTGCGTCGAAGGCAGTCCCGTTGCTGGTGTCGGTCCCGGCGAGCACGAAGCGACCGTCGTGTGTCGGCACCATCTCGACCTCGTTGCCCTGGTTGGCGTCGGCCCCGGCCGTGATCGTCGCGACCCCGGCCGTGCCGTAGGTCGTGTCGATCGCGCCGCTCGACGAGAGCCGCACCGTCTGGAAGGCGTTGCCCCAGACCCCGCCCAGGAGATACGTGCCGTCGGCCTGCTCGTGGATCCCGCGAACCGTGCCGCTCCCGGACCCGAGCGTCACCGTCCCGCTGGTTCCGAACGTCGTGTCGGTGGCGCCGCTGGGGAGCAACCGCCGCACGGTCCCCGGACTGCTCATGCCACCGATCAGGATTCGTCCCGCGGAGTCGAGCAGCAGGCCGTCGCTCGTCTGCCCGCCGGCGAATCCGGTGTCGAGGCAACCACCGGTCCCGAACGTGCCGTCGAGCACCCCGGTGCTGGTGTAGCGCAGCACCTGGGTGTGCCACGAGCCGCCCCAGGTGTCGTAGCCCGCGACGAGGACCTTGCCGTCCGGCTGCAGCTCGAGCGACGTGCCGCCGCCGGCTCCACCCGCCCCGGTGCACACCGTGGTGGTGGTTCCGTCGCCATCGAAGGTGGTGTCGAAGGACGCGTCGCCCGCGTTCAGCCGCACGAGCATGGTCGACCACCCGCTCCCCCACGCCCGTCCGGAGACCAGGATCCGCCCCGACGCGTCGAACGCGACCTCGTCGAACCAGGCGCCGTTGCCGCCTGCCGACTGGTTCATGAGCCGGATCCCGCCGGCGCCCACCGACGTGTCGGGTGATCCGTCCGCGAGCGTGCGGATCACGAACATGTTGCTGGGCTGCACCATGCGGTTGCCCACGACGATGATCCGGCCGTCCGGGTGCAGGCCGATCGCGGGCGCGTCCCAGGTGCCGATGTCGATCGTCGGAAAGGTGATGCTGCCGCCCGAACCGAACGTGCCATCGATCGCTCCCGCTTCGGTGAACCGCGCGATGAACGGGATCCACAGCGACCCGTTCCACGTACGACCGGTGACGACCGGCTTGCCGTCCGGCTGCACCACGACGCTCGATACCTGGTCATCCCCCGCGAGGATCGGCGCCGACGCGACACCGTCGCCGCTGAATCCGGAGTCGCCTGCACCGCTCGTGGTGCGGAACATCGCTTGATTGCGCCCGTCGCCCTGACCGATGCGCAGGCGGGACACGTCGTTGCTGGAGCCGAACGTCACCACGCAGTTCGAGGACGTCACGACCGATGCGCCCGGCGCGAGCGCTCCGAACGAGGTGACACCTGCGGACAGCGGCGGACACCCGCCGGCGCCGATGCTCGTGGCGCTCAGCACCGTCGCGCCGACGGTGGAGCTGCCGGTTGCCGCAGGCACGGAGGTCGCAGAGGTCGCAAACGCGACAGCAGTGACAAGCGCACAGGCGAGCAGGGCCGCGATCGTCCGACCGCGCGCCCCCTGCCTGACCCCCGTTGACCGTGATCGAACCATCACGAAGTTGTATCGGACCACACACGCGCGTACGTGAGTCAGGGCGACTGGACCCGCGCCTCCCACGCCGCGAACTCCTCGGCGGGCATCGAGTACGTGTGCGCTTCCGTCGGGAAGGATCCGTCGCGCACTGCTGCCGCGTAGGCCGTGAGGGCCTCGCGGGTCGGCGTCACGACGTCACCGAACCGGCGCACGAACTTCGGCACGCGCTCGCCGTAGCCGAGCAGGTCGTGCCACACGAGCACCTGGCCGTCGCAGCCTGCGCCGGCTCCGATGCCGACCGTCGGGACCTGCAGTCGCGACGAGACGAGCGTCGCGACGTCGGCGGGGATGGCCTCCAGCACGATGGCGACCGCGCCGGCCGCTTCCAGTGCCAGCGCGTCCTCGAGCAGGCGCGCCGCTGCCTCGGCGGTCCGGGCCTGCGCCCGGAATCCGCCCAGCGCCGGAGCCGACTGGGGCGTCAGCCCGAGATGGCCGATCACCGCGATGCCCGATTCGATGATCGCCCTCGCACGCTCGACCATGCGTCCCCCGCCCTCGAGCTTGACGCAGTCGGCCCCGCCCTCCGCGATGAGCCGACCGGCGCTGGCGATCGCCAGCTCGTCGCTCGGCTGGTAGGACATGAAGGGCAGGTCGCCCACGACGATTGCGGGCCCTGCACCCCGTGACACGGCGCGGGTGAACAGCACCTGCTCGTCCATGGTGACCTCGTTGGTGTTGTCCCGGCCGAGGACCACCATCGCCACGGAATCACCCACGAGCAGCAGGTCGATCCCCGCCTCTGCCGCGATGCGGGCGGACGGATGGTCGTACGCGGTCGCCATGACGAGGCGGCGACCGGCCGCCTTCGCCTCGCGCAGGGTCGCGACCGAGAGGGGCGGACGCGTCGTGTCAGTCATGGGGAACCTCGGGGAGGTGGTCTGCGTTGTCGGGACCCGGAAGGAGCCGGGCGTTGTCGATGAGGCGAGTGGATCCGACCCGCGCGGCGACGAGCAACACGGTCGCGTCGTCGACACGTGTGACGGGCGCGAGCGACGTCGCGTGCGCCGCGACCAGGTAGTCGACCTCGACGCGGGGCTGGGCAGCGAGCTGGCTGCGGGCGGCGGCCAGCACGTCAGGCAGCTCCCGGCTCCCGTCGGCGGCTCGGGCTCGTGCTGCCGCGAGCGCCCGTGGGATCGCAACGGCAGCCGCGCGGTCCTCCGGTGACAGGTACGCGTTGCGGCTCGACCGGGCGAGCCCGTCCGCCTCGCGGATCGTGGGCACCCCGACCACCTCGACCGGCAGCAGCAGGTCGGCGACGAGCCGCCGCAGGATCGCCAGTTGCTGGAAGTCCTTCTCCCCGAGCACGAGCACGTCCGGCTGCACGGCACCGAGCAGGCGCGCGACGACCGCGACCACGCCGTCGAAGTGACCGGGCCGCGATGCGCCCTCGAGGATGTCGCCGAGCGGCCCGGCGAGCAGCCGCGTGCCGGCATCGTCGTCGCCGTACACGTCGCGCTCATCCGGCCGCCAGAGCACGTCGACCCCGGCCGCTGCCACGAGCTCCGCATCGTGTTCCGGCGTCCGCGGGTAGCGGCTCAGGTCCTCGGTCGGTCCGAACTGCGTGGGATTCACGAAACAGCTCACGACCACGATGTCCGCGACGGCGCGCGCACGGTGCATGAGCTCGGCGTGCCCGGCGTGGAGCGCGCCCATGGTCGGCACGAAAGCGATCCGTCGCCCCTCCCCCCGCGGCGCCGACAGCTGTGCGCGAAGTTCGGGGACGGTCGCGACGTGTGTGACGGGCGTGGTGGTCACGTCGAGCCCACCCGGCCGTGGTCGAGCGCGCGCAGCATCCGCGCCGCGGACGCCACGTCGAGCCGCCCGTCGCGCCGGGCGAGCTCCACCGTCCGCGCGCCCAGCTCGCGATACATCGTCGCCAGCTCCGGCGACGGGCCATCCTCGAGCGATGCCAGGTGGGCGTCGACGGTCCCCGAGTCGCCGCGCGAGATCGGACCCGTGAGCGCGGCCTCGGGCCCCTCCTCCATGGCACGGCCGATCGCGCCCCGGGCGAGCGCACCGAGCGAGGCGAGCGCATCGGCCTCCTCGACGCCAGCCTGCACGGCGAGGTCCCGCGCAGCAGCCAGCAACGTGACCGAGTAGTTGGCGGCGATCGTCGCGGCGGCGTGCCACGCCGCCCGGTGCGCTTCGTCGATGGCGACAGGATGCAGGCCGATCGATTCCGCCACCGACCGCGCGCAGTCGAAGGTCGCCGGGTCGGTCACCGCGATCGCGGCGGTCACGCCCACGAACGACTCCGGCCCCGAGGCATCGGTGAACACCTGGAGCGGGTGGATCCTCGCTGCCGCGACCCCGCGATCCACGAGCGGCGCGAAGGTCGCCAACGCCGTCGCCCCCGAGACGGTCACGACCACGTCCGGCAGGTCGGCGTCGCCGAGCTCCGATGCCAGCTGGGCCACGATCGCCGCGAGCGCGTCGTCCGGTACGCAGCAGACGAGCACCTCGCTCCGACGGGCGACCTCCACGACGTCGCCGAAGGTCGGCACGTCGATGCTGCGCCGCAGCAGGTCGCGCGAAGCCGCCGTGCGCGTGGATGCGGCGACGACCTCATGCCCCGCGCGGTCGAGCGCGTGGACGAGCGCCCGGCCCAGGCGGCCGGCGCCGATGATGCCGACGCGGTGGCGTCGAGGCACGGATGGTGCGGACATGCTGCATCTCCTCGCTTCCGTGCTCCGGCGCGGCGGCCGCAGTCACAGTCGAGTGCTCCCCGCATCCTACGCCGCGGGCGGACGCACGCTGCAGCGCCGCCCCGCGGAGGGTACGTGCCCGACGCGTGCGATACTTCGCACATGTCTGAGCCGACCCCGCATCGCACGCTCCTGCTGGCCTCTCCCCGGGGCTGGTGCGCCGGTGTCGAGCGAGCCGTCGACGCGGTCGAGCAGGTGCTCGAGCTGCACGGCGCGCCGATCTACGTCCGCAAGCAGATCGTCCACAACATCCACGTCGTGCGCGACCTGGAGGCAAAGGGCGCCATCTTCGTCGAGGAGCTGGACGAGGTCCCGCGCGGATCCGTGGTCGTCTACAGCGCCCACGGCGTCTCCCCGGCCGTCCGCGCCGAGGCCGACCAGCTCGGCCTGCGGGTGGTCGACGCCACCTGCCCGCTCGTGACGAAGGTCCACATGCAGGCGGTGCGCTACGCCCGCGACGGATTCACCATCGTCTTCATCGGCCACGCCGGGCACGAGGAGGTCGAGGGCACGATGGGCGAGGCGCCCGACCACATGGTCCTGGTCCAGGACGAGGCCGACGTGGATCGGCTCGAGATCGGACAGCCCGAGCGGCTCGTCTACCTCACCCAGACCACGCTGAGCGTCTCGGAGACGGCAGGCATCATCCGCCGCCTCAAGGAGTGCTACCCCCAGATCCAGGGGCCGGCCAAGGAAGACATCTGCTACGCGACGAGCAACCGCCAGGCCGCCGTCCAGGACATGGTCGGCGAGATCGACGTGCTGCTCGTGATCGGCTCGGCGAACTCCTCCAACACGGTGCGCCTCGCGGACCTCGCCGAGCAGATGGGCCGCCCTGCCTACCGCATCGACGACGAGACCGAGATCGACGAGGCCTGGGTCGCCGGCGCCACGACCGTCGGGATCACTTCCGGCGCCAGTGCCCCTGAGTCGCTCGTCACGCGCGTCTGCGACTGGTTCCGTGACCGCGGGCCCGTGAGCGTTCGCCCGTTCGCCGAGGTGCAGGAGGGCGTGCGCTACATGCCGCCCACCGAACTGCGCATCGCGCTCGCCGAGGCAGCCGCCACGCGGGGCTGAACGAGCTTCGGCTATCGAAACGCTCAACCTTTTCGGCGCGTCGGCCGATGAGGATTTCGATGCCCACATCGACGACTTCTGCGTGCACGCCGTCACCCATGCTTCGTGGGCGGGCTCCGCATGCTCGCTCCCGCCGCCGATCCGAGGACGGCATCGGGCTCATCGAGATCATCGTCGTCGTGATCATCATCCTCCTGCTCGGCAGCATCGCGATGCTGACGACACGATCCACCAAGGCGGCCGCCCGCATGAAGGCAGCGACGGCTGCGGCCACGAGCTACGGCGAGGCGATCGAGTCCTACATGGCCGACAACGGGCAGACGCCGCCCGCCCTCGGGACCGCTGCCTGGCCCACGGCGACGCCGACGCAGCGCCGGGCAGGTCCGCTCGACCCGCTCATGGCCCCGCCAAAGCCGTACATCTCCCACGCGCCCGAAGCCGTCAGCGACGGCATCGTCGACATCGGTGCCAACCGCTCCATCGCCGACCCCAACACCCGGATCTTCATCACGTACACCACGACGGCGACCGGGTACCGGCTGCAGGTCGACCAGATCGGTCCTGACGCCGATCCCAAGGCCAGTTGCGTGGTCACGAACATCACACCCCTCCCCAGCGGTCAGCGGGCGTGCTCGTGAGGCGCTCCGAATCGGCATTCACGCTGATCGAGCTCCTGGTCGCGATGGTCATCGGAGCGATCGTGCTCGCCATGACGATCGGGATCATGGTCAGCGTGTTCGGCTCGTCGAGCCGCGTCGGAGCCAAGGCCAAGTCGCAGCGGTCGGCCGTCGCGGCCGTCGAGCTCCTGACGTCGGACCTGCGAGCCGCCCGAGCCCCCGAGCGTGCACCGCGCAACGTCGGCTCCCCGGACGGCCTGCGAGACGTGCTGCTCAACGACGCGATCCCGGGCCTGCTCGCCCATGACGTGCTCCGGGCGTCGCCGACCGAGGTCGTGTTCTACGCCGAGCTGTTCGCGGCGAGCCCGCGCGAGGAGTGCGTGCGCTGGCGCACCGAGGCATCCGGCGCACTGACGCGCACGGTCTCGGCGTTCACACCCCGATGCGCCGCGCCTGGAGCGGTCCTGCAGACGAGCGACGTCATGCCCGCACGCTCCGCGGGTGCAGCAGCGAGCACCGTGGTGCGGCCCTTCCGGTACCAGCTGCTCGTGCAGCCGCGCCCGAGGGATCCCAACCTCGACGTTTCCGCGTGCAGGAACGTCACGAACGTGACGAGCCCGACCGGCCTGCAGCTCGACCAGATCATGAGCGTGTCGATGGACCTTCGTTCCTTCGTCGCCTACCGTGGTGGTCGCGGCGACCAGGAGCTCAACTCCACGGTCAGCATCTCGTCGCGCCAGTCGACCGAGTACAAGTACGGCATCGGATGTGTCGCATGAACCAGCGTCGCTCCGGTGAACGAGGCATGAGCATCAGCATGGCCGTGCTCGCGATGACGATGGTCGCGATGATCATGCTCTACGTCGGCACGCAGACGCTCAACTCGATCTACACGGCGAGGAAGAAGTCGGACCGCTCCGTCGGCATGGCCGCGGGCGACAGCGGCATCGAGAAGTACCGGGCCGCCCTTCAGATCGGGCTCGCCGACGAGACCAACAACTTCGTGCTGGACGAGGCCGCGCTCAAGCGCCTCGTCAACGGCCAGACCAACGTCACCGTGGAGTCGAACGAGCGCACCTCCAAGCCGGCGGGGATGGCTGATGTCAATGCCAGCATCCCCCGGGCCGCCCGATTCACCGTGGTCGAGAAGGGCACCGACACGATCGGGTACTGGCAGCTGTACCACGTGATTCCGCCGCTGTACTACGAGAGCGCGGGGAGGCCGGCGACCGACCTGGTCGTCTACATCCGCGCATGGGCCACGGGCGCTGCCGGTGGTGCGATCACGACCAAGCCGCGGATCTTCCGGGTCGAGTACCGGCCGGGCCTGTTCTCCGACTACCAGTCGGTCACCGATGCTCCGTTCTGGGCCAAGAACGGCGGCGGCGTCTCCACGAACTTCCGCGTCGACGGGCCGATCCACTCCAACGGCTACTCCTATCTCACGTGGCTCAACACGTTCCCCGACAACAGCTCGGGCACGGGCATCTACTTCGAGGCGCCGCCGACCTGTTCCGGACGCGCCAAGTTCTCCACGTCCCAGGGCGCCCAGATCGACGTCCCAGGCGCGACGTGCAGGACCGCGCTGACGAAGTCCCGCAAGACTGCGCGCCAGCTCAGCCTGCTCGGTGTCGAGGACGTCTTCGCCAAGATGTCGACGCGGTGCTCGAGCGGGACGAACCCGATCGTGCAGTGCGTGAACGGCGGCGGCCCCTACGACATGTGGCTCGGGTACCAGTCGGTACGTGTGCAGGGTCCCGGCGTCAGCAGGACGTTCAACCTGATCGGACGCGCAGGGGGCGACAGCCGCACCCTCGCACTGCTGGTCGACGGCGAAGTCCGATTGCGTGGCAAGCTCACGATGGCTCCCGGCGTCGCAGGGCGCCTGACGATCGCCGCACGTCGCCGTACGGCGACCGACCGTCGACCGCAGGTCACGCTGCTCGGCACGAGCGGGGGCGTCGTCGGCGCTGCTGATCCGCGCCACACGAGCGTCGGGCTCGTCACCCAGGGCGACATCGTGCTCAGCTCGACACGGGGATCGTGCCTCACCTCGGTCAACATGGCCGCCATCGCCGAAGCTGGTTCCGTGACCGTGAGCCCGGAGTACGTGACGGTCGCACCCCCCGCCGTCGACCTCAACCGCGTCCGCTGCTCGAACCCGTTCCGGCTCTTCGGATCCTTCTCCGGTCATGGCCAGACGATCCCGTCCATGGGCTGGCGGCTCCTCGACGGCACGGAATACAGCATGGGCTACACGAGCGCGTCCTTCAGCTACAACCCGAACCTGTTCCTGAACCCGCCGCCCTTCTTCCCGATCGCGACCCCATGGGGCGTGACCGAGGTCAAGGATGCAAACGATCGCTGCCTCGCCGGCACGTCAGCAGGAGACCCCCGATGCGAATAGAACGCCGAGCACGCCCGTCGGTCCGAGATGAGCGCGGATTCACGATCGTCGAGGTCCTGATCGCGGCACTGGTCGTGACATGTGTCTTCGCCGGCGCGGTGTACTTCATCGTGGGCGCAGGCAAGACCCAGCAGCGGACGCTGGTGCGCCAGCGCATGGCCGCCACGGCCGACGGCCT
>JAOPYU010000270.1 GCA_025964455.1 Thermoleophilia bacterium
AGGCCGAGCCCGACGCGCTCGTCCAGGAGATCAAGGATTCCAACATCCGCGGTCGCGGCGGTGCGGGCTTCCCCACGGGCCTGAAGCTCAGCTTCATCCCCAAGGACAACCCCAAGCCCAAGTACGTCGTGTGCAACGCCGACGAGTCCGAGCCGAGCACCTTCAAGGACCGCGAGATCATCGAGCGGCTCCCGCACCTGCTGATCGAGGGCTGCCTGATCGCCGCCCGCGCGATCGGCGCCAACCACGCCTTCATCTACATCCGCGGCGAGTACTACGAGCCGGCACTCGTGCTCATGCAGGCTGTCGAGGAGGCCCGCGCCAAGGGCTTCGTCGGGGCGGACGTCGACGGCTCCGGTTGGGGCTGCGAGGTCATCGTCCACCGGGGCGCGGGCGCCTACATCTGTGGCGAGGAAACGGCGCTGCTCAGCTCGCTCAACGGCTACCGCGGCCAGCCGACGGTGAAGCCACCGTTCCCGGCGGTCAGCGGCCTCTACGAGAGCCCGACCCTCGTCAACAACGTCGAGACCCTCGCCACGCTCCCGAAGATCCTCGCGATGGGCGGCGGAGCCTACGGCGCCACGGGCGTCGAGCGCACGGGCACCGGCACGCGCATCATGTCGCTCTCGGGCAACGTCGCCCGGCCCGGCAACTACGAGATGGAGATCGGCCAGCCGCTGCGGGTGCTCGTCGAGCAGCTCGGCGGCGGGATCCCGAACGGCCACTCGCTCAAGGCGATCATCCCCGGCGGCTCATCGACCCCGGTGCTGCGCGCCGACCAGGTCGACACGCCGATGGACTACGACTCGATGGCCGCGGCCGGCACGATGTTCGGATCCGGCTCGGTCATCGTCATCGACGACCGCACCTGCATGGCGCAGCTCGCCCTGCGCGTCGCCGAGTTCTACCGCCACGAGAGCTGCGGCAAGTGCACGCCGTGCCGCGAGGGCACCAAGTGGACCGTCGACCTGATCACCCGCATCGTCGGCGGGGCCGGTCGCCCCGGTGACGTCGACCTGCTCTACGACGTCTGCCGCAAGATCCTCGGCAACTGCCTGTGCCCCCTCGGTGACGCCATGGCCATGCCGGTCATGAGCTACATCGAGCACTTCCGCAGCGACTTCGACCGCTACCTCGAGCCCGGCTTCGAGCCGCCCACCGACACCCCCGTCGCCGAGATCGCGGAGCGCGCCGTGCAGGCCGCTGGCGTCTCCAAGCCCGGCGTGGTCTGGGCCGGCAACCTGTCGCGCAGTTCCTTCACCCCGCTCGCCGGCGTCGCTGCCGGTGACCAGGCGGCTCACCCCGCCGGCGAGGCCGACCTCGGAGGCGCCTCGCTGTGAGCGACGTCACCCTCACCATCGACGGCCGCGACGTCACCGTCCCGGCAGGCAGTGGCCTCGTCGAGGCGGCGGCCGAGCTCGGCGTCGAGATCCCGGTGTTCTGTTATGAGCCGCGCATCGGCCCGGCCGTCGGCGCCTGCCGCATGTGCCTCGTCGAGATCGAGGGCGTGCCCAAGCTGCAGGCGGCGTGCGCCACTGGCGTGCGCCCGGGCATGGTCGTCTCCACCGTGAGTGACAAGGCGCGCGAGGCGCAGGAGGCGGTGCTCGAGTTCCTGCTCCTGAACCACCCGCTCGACTGCCCCGTCTGTGACAAGGGCGGCGAGTGCCCGCTCCAGGACCACGCGTTCCGCTGGGGACCCGGGACCACGCGATTCGCCGAGCAGAAGCGCGTCGGCGACAAGCCGATCCCCGTCAGCCCGCTCATCGCGCTCGACCGCGAGCGCTGCATCCTGTGCTACCGCTGCACGCGCTACAGCGCCGAGGTGAGCGAGGACCTGCAGCTCATCACGCGCCAGCGCGGTGCCAGCAGCGTGATCGCCACCTTCGAGGGTCGGCCCTACGAGGGACACCACTCGGGCAACGTCATCGAGCTGTGCCCGGTCGGTGCCCTCACCTCCACCCAGTACCGCTTCACGGCGCGCCCGTGGGAAGCGCCCGACCACCCGTCGATCGCGCCCTGGGATCCGGTCGGCACCAACGTCTACAACACCATCCGTGAGGGCCGCGTCGTGCGCGTGCTCGCGCGCCGCAACGACGCCGTCGACGTCGGCTGGATCGACGACCGCACCCGGTTCGCGTATGCGTCCATGAACGGCCCGGCGCGCATCACCCGCGTGCAGCAGCGCCTCAACCGCGATCGCCCCGTCGGCAACCGGCCGATGGTCGAGCAGAGCTTCGAGGTCGCCCTCGAGTGGCTGCACGACCAGCTGCGCGCCCCGGCTGGCTCGGACTCCGAGCTCTGGGTGCTCTCCGGTAGCGAGACCCTCGAAGTCGTGCACGCCGTGCAGCAGCTCGCCGCTCGGACGGGTGGTCGCGTCGTGGCGGTCCCCGGCGCGAGCGCCGCATTGCCCCAGCACTCCGCGAAGATCGAGGACCTGCGCTCGGCACGCCACGTGCTCGTCGTCGGCCACGCCGACCTGCTCGACACGGCCCCGGCCCTCGACCTGTGGCTGCGCAAGGCCCGCCAGGCCGGCGCGAGCGTGACGGTCGCCGGCATGGGCGGCACGCGCCTCGAGCACGGCGCCCACGTCGAGCACGTCGCGGCCGGCGGCCTCGATGCGTTCGTCCGCGACTTCTGCGCCCGCATCACATCGGCAGTCGGCGATGGCGGCCTCACCGAGCCCGGCATCGTCATCCATCGCGACGGCGAGCTCTCGGCCGAGTCGCTCGAGCTGCTCGCGAAGACCTTCACCTTCCCGCGTGAGGGAAGCGGCTTCCTCGCCATCCCGAGCGCGCCCAACGCTCGCGGCCTCGCCGCCCTCGGCGTCGAGTGCGCGAGCTGGCAGGAGATCCTCGGCCACCGCGGCGGGACCATCTACCTCGGCGTCGACCCGGACCGGTTCGTCGACCGTGACTCGTGGGGCCCGTCCATCAAGCAGTCGCGGTTCGTCGTGGCCGTCGATGCGCTGCCCTCGGCGCTGCACCAGGCCGCCGACCTCGTCATCCCGGCCGCATGGGCCGCGGAGCAGGAAGGCACCCTCGTCAACCTCGAGGGGCGCCTGCAGCGCATGACGGTCGGTGCTGACACGCCCGGCGACGTCCGCGCCCAGCTGCGCTGGATCGCCGGCCTCGCTCGCCGCCTCGGCGCATCGGTCCCCGGCACCGCCGCGGGCGCGTTCCGCCAGCTCGCGGCGGCCACCGTCGGCACGCTGCCCGCGACGTCGCACGGTGACATCCCGAGCGGTGGCATCCTCGGCGTGTCCGGAGGCCCGGCGCCGTGGCCGCTCGGCGAGGACGTCGCCGTGTCAGCCGCCGACGGCGAGCTCGCGCTGTACGTGGCGCCCTACCTGTTCGACGCGAGCGAGGTCGCGCACACGGAGGCGATGGACTTCCTGCGCGACGAGGCACGCCTCGTGCTGCACCGCAGCGAGGCGATCGCGCGCGGACTGCAGCGTGGCGATCGCGCGTCGCTGACGGTCGGCGGTCGCGCCGTCGAGGTCACCGTCATCACGTCGCCGCGCGTCGCGCCCGGCCACGCCCGCATCCATGCAGGCACGCCCGGCTTCGCGCCCGGCCGCACCGGCTGGACCACGGCGTCGCTCGAGGCGCTGCCCGCCGCCGCCGTCCACACCCCCGAGCATGCCGCGGCTGCGGCGTCGGAGGCCTGACGCCCATGGCCCTCGCAGAAGTCCTCGGGCTCTTCCTCAAGGCATTCCTGCTCGCGAACGTGATCATGGTCGTCTTCGCCCTGATGACGTGGGTCGAGCGTCGCCTGCTGTCGTTCTTCCAGTACCGCCTCGGGCCCAACCGCGTCGGGCCGTTCGGCATCCTGCAGCCGATCGCCGACCTGCTGAAGCTGATCCGCAAGGAGAACTTCAAGCCCAACTCCGTGAGCGCGGTCCTGCACCTGCTCGCACCGATCATCACGCTGTTCTTCGCGCTCGCGGTGTTCGCCGTGATCCCGTTCGGTGACCAGGAGTGGAACATCTTCGGCTGGCACACCGCGCCCGGCATGGCGCCCGACCTCGACGTCGGCGTGATCTTCGCCGTCGCGCTCAGCGGCCTCGGCGGCTACGGCGTGATCGTCGGCGGCTGGGCCTCCAACTCCAAGTACGCACTGCTCGGTGCGCTCCGCGCCTGTGCCCAGCTGATCAGCTACGAGGTCTCGATGACCCTCGCGATGCTGCCCGTGATCATGATGACCCGCACGCTCTCGATGGCTGACATCGCCACCGGTCACCTCGGATGGGCCTGGGGCGGCGGCGACTTCCACCCGTGGTTCATCCTGTGGGCACCGCTCGGCTTCTTCATCTTCGAGCTGAGCGCCCTGGCCGAGGCGAACCGCGCGCCGTTCGACCACGCCGAGGCCGAGCAGGAGCTGGTCGGCGGCTTCCACACGGAGTTCGGCGGCCTCCGCTACGCGGCCTTCGCCAACGCGGAGTACCTGCACATGCTCGCCATCAGCGCGATCGGCGTGGTGTTCTTCCTCGGCGGCACCGACATCCCGTTCTGGCACGACGCCGGCGCCGGGTGGGACGTGCTCTCCTTCGTCCTGAAGATGGCGTTCTTCCTGTTCCTGTTCATCTGGATCCGCGCCACGGTGCCGCGCCTTCGCTACGACCGCCTGATGCGGTTCGGGTGGAAGGCGATGTTGCCGCTCGCGACGCTCCAGATGATCGTGACCGCTTTGATCGTCAGCCAGGGCTGGGGGAACGTCGGATGAACCAGTTCAGTGGAGCCTTCCGCGGCGCCAAGAACACCGGCGTGGGTCTCAAGACCACGCTGCGCTCGTTCCTGGGTCGCAACATCACGGAGCAGTACCCCGAGGTGAAGCACGCGGTCATGCCGCGCTTCCGAGGGCGCCACAAGCTCCACCTGCACGCCAACGGGCTCGAGAAGTGCGTCGGCTGCTCATTGTGCGCGGCGGCCTGCCCGGCTGACTGCATCCGCGTCGTCGCCGCCGAGAACACCCCCGAGCACCGTGTCAGTGCGGGGGAGCGCTACGCGCAGGTCTACGAGATCAACATGAGCCGCTGCATCTTCTGCGGCTACTGCGAGATGGCCTGCCCGTTCGATGCGATCACGCTCGGCAACGACTGGGAGCTCGCCGACCTGAACCGCGACCAGATGGTCTACACCAAGGACATGCTGCTCGCGGATCCGCCCACCAAGGACAAGCACGGCATGAACCTGCGGGCGGTCACGCGACCCGAGGCGGACCTCGACAGCGCCCTGCCGGTCTGGCTCGAGGAGACCGTCGCCCGCGAGCGCGAGCAGCGCTGGTCCACGGACGGGGGCGACTCGTGAACCTGAATCCCGACATCCCCGGTGCGCCCGTCGAGGTCGTGCTCTTCGTGCTGTTCTCGCTGCTGGCGATCTTCGGCGCGGTGCGTGTCATCACGGCGAGCGACCCGTTCATCTCGGCGCTGAGCCTGCTCTTCAACTTCGTGTCACTCGGCGCGCTGTACCTGATGCTCGACACGCCCTTCGTCGCGGTCAGCCAGATCCTCGTCTACGCCGGCGCGGTCGTCGTGCTGTTCCTGTTCGTGATCGCCTACCTCGGCGATCGCCGCGAGCTCGGCGAGGACGCCGTCCGCGCCCGTGCGCTTCGACCGTTCGCGCTGCTGCTGTCGATCGGCCTCGGCATCGCGCTCCTCTCGATCATCACCACCGCGAACTTCCCGGAGCTCGCCGAGCTGACCGACTCCGCGGCCGGCTTCGGCTTCGGCACGCCACAGGCGATCGGCGAGGCGTTCCTCGGCAAGTACGTGCTCGCCTTCGAGGTCACCAGCCTCGTGCTGCTCGTCGCGGCCATCGGCGGCATCGTGCTCGGCCTCACCGGCCGCGCCCGCCATGACCGACTCCGCAAGCTCATGCAGACGCGCAGCGCCGACCAGCAGAAGCGCCTGCACGAGGAGCGCGAGCGTGAGCTGCGCGCCGCGCGCCGCCAGGAGGGAACGGCCAAGTGACCGTTGACGTTGAATGGTTCGTGGCGCTGAGCGCCGTGCTCTTCGCGATCGGCACGGCCGGCGTGCTCGTGCGCCGCAACGCGCTCGTCGTGCTGCTGAGCATCGAGATCATGATGAACGCCGCCAACCTCGCACTGGTCGCCTTCTCGCGCCAGCACGCCAACCACGACGGCCAGGTGCTGGCGATCGTCGTCATGGCGATCGCCGCGAGCGAGGTCGTCGTCGGCCTCGGCATCGTGGTCGCGCTCAGCCACCTGCGCCGTGAGCTGGACACCGACGAGCTTGTGGAGCTTCGGGGCTGATGGACATCTCGACTGCAGCATGGATCGCCTACCTCGCGCCGCTCGCGGGCACGCTCCTGATCGCCGCTGGCGGATCGCGCCTGTCAGCGCGCATCGCCGGGCTCGTCTCGTGCTTCGCCGTGCTCGTCGCGTTCGTCGCGTCGCTCGGTGCGCTTCTCGCGTGGCGTGACCTGGGCGAGCAGGAGCACGGCGTCGTCTCGCGCGCCTTCACGTGGCTCACCGCGGGCAGCTTCCGAGTGCCGTTCGAGATCTTCATCGACCCGCTGTCGATCTGGATGCTGCTCGTGGTGACCGGCGTCGGCTTCCTGATCCACGTGTACTCGCTCGGCTACATGCAAGGTGATCCGCAGCACCGCAGGTTCATGGCGTACCTGAACCTGTTCGTGTTCTCGATGCTGACGCTCGTGCTGGCCGGCAACCTCGTGCTGCTGCTCGCGGGCTGGGGCCTGGTCGGCATGGCGAGCTACCTGCTGATCGGGTTCTGGCACGACCGCCCGAGCGCCGTGATCGCGGCCAAGAAGGCCTTCATCGTCAATGCCATTGGCGACATCTCGATCATGCTCGGCATCTTCCTGATCTTCCGGGAGAGCGGCGCGATCTCCTACCTGGACGTGTTCGACCGACTGCCGGGCGAGGTGTCCCAGAACGGTGGGACGGCCTTCCTGATCTGCCTGCTCCTGCTCGGCGGTGCCTTCGCCAAGAGCGCGCAGCTGCCGCTGCACACGTGGCTGCCCGACGCCATGGAGGGCCCCACGCCGGTCTCCGCGCTCATCCATGCGGCGACGATGGTGACCGCCGGCGTCTACGCCGTGGCGCGCCTGCACCCGGTCTTCGACCTGAGCGAGCAGGCACAGATCCTCACGATGACGATCGGCGGACTGACACTGCTCGTCGCAGGCTTCACCGCGCTCGCGCAGACCGACATCAAGCGGGTCATCGCCTACTCGACGATGAGCCAGATCGGCTACATGTTCGTGGCCGCGGGCGTCGGCGCATACGGCGCGGCGATGTTCCACCTGATGACGCACGCGTTCTTCAAGGCGCTGCTGTTCC